>CALXMJ010000141.1 GCA_944389445.1 uncultured Victivallales bacterium
CCCAGCAGCATCCGGCTGCTCTTCCCATCCCCGCAGATCAGAATGATCCATCCGTCCTGCGCCCACCGTTTCGCACGCGCACAGGTCAGGCGGAATCCGGTTTTATATCCGAAACCGGCATCCATGAGGAAGCCGTCGAGAGGAGGTTTCTGCGAATAGATCCACATCCAGGTTTCGATTGTAAAAGGCTTCCCCGGTTCAAGCCGGAAACCGGGTACGGTGAAATACTTCTTTGCCGTTCCGAACCGGAGGGCTTTCCATTCGCCTTTCCGGTCGAGGGCGTTTGCCGGACAGGTTTGTCCGGGAGACGTCAGAGCGGAATCCCCGCGAAAGCGTCCGTAAGGGGAGAGGGTACGGATCACGACGGGATTCCTGCCACCAATCACGCCTTCCCCCGCACGGGAGAAATCAAAGGTTTCGACACTTTCCCCGAAAAGAGCCGGAAGCAGAAGTCCGGCGGAGAGAGAAGCGGCAATATATTTTTTCTGAATCATCATTTTCTGTACTTCCTACTGTTATATGTTGTCAATGAATGAGTTCCCGATCAGGATAACTTGGATTCCGATTCAAGGATTCCACCACTGAATCGGCGGATTCTGCGGCGTGACGGTACGGAGAAATGCCCCCTTATAATAAGCGGCATGACCGTCGACAAATAGAACGTTCATTCCGCTGGAATGGTTGTTTTTATGAAGACTGTACCAGTATTCATTGCTCATGTCTCCGTATCCAGTCTCGGCGGCTTCAATGATATAGGAGGATTGAGTGGGATTTTTGATCTTCTGGATTTTGAACAGCGGCACGGGATCGGTGCTGCCTGTATATCCGTTGCGCCGATTGACCGCGTAACTGGTGGGCAACCAGAAGAGGCCCGTTGTAGGAATGGTCAAATTCAAATCGGAAGGACAGGCAAAAATAGTTTTGTATGCCCGCTCCAGATCACCGGTAGTTCCGTAATTGGATGGGAGACGGAAATAATTCCTGGCCAGATGATGTGTGAAACTGTAGGAATACTGGTTGCAGGGACAGAGATAATCGTCATAATCATTGCAATAAGCCGTCACTCCGCCGGAATAGATCTGTTTCAGGTTGTTGACACATCGGACAGCATTTGCCTTCTCCCGGGAGGAATTCAAAGCGGGAAGAAGAATGGATGCAAGGATCGCAATAATCGCAATCACGACAAGAAGTTCTATTAATGTAAAAACAGAACTTCCGGGATTTTCTTTCCGGGAAGGAATTACGATCCTGTTTCCCGAATACCTTTGGCTTTTTGCTTCACTCATAAGAATCTCCTGTGTTAGGGATTGTTGTATTTCGAATAATCAATTGACAAGGAACAAGAACTCTTTCCGGTTCCATATAAGTTTCCCGCATGAATAATTTACGTTTCAGGAGATCCAACGCGGCAAGCCCCAGATCCATGGAATGGAGAGACACTGTTGTCAGATTCAGTTCACGGAAGAAGGGAGAATCATCAATTCCGCTTAAAGAAAAGTCCTCGGGAATCCGTATATGATTCCGGCGGGCCGCCTGAAAAATCATGTTGGCGAGTCGGTCGTTTGCCGCCATGACAAACGTATATTTTCCTTTTGTGATCCAGTCAAAATTGCGAAAAACAAAATCCTCCTTATCCTCTCGGCAAAAAGGATACTCCAGGACATCCGGCGGAGGGACACCCCGCTCTGCAAACTCCTTCCGTATCCCGTTCAGACGCATTACCGACCACGCATGACAGGGAAAATGGTAGAACACTGTGCGCCGATGCCCAAGGTCCAAAGCGTGCCGGGCAATAACACGACCGATTTGTTCGTCATCAAAATCAACGCAGTCAAGACCGTTCACAGAACAGTCAACAAAAATGCAGGGAATGGGAGAAGACGAAGAAACATGGAAGATATCAGCCGTCCGATACCGTTCTGCCGTCACGATCAGTGCATCATATCCGGAATGAAACATCTGAGGAAGAAAGTCGGTTTGCTCTTTTCTTTTCCAGAGATTGAAAAAATCCAGATGCCCACCTTGTTCATTCAGAACCCGATCCATCCCGGTTGCAATTTCAGCGGAACGGTTGTAAATATGATTCGGATTGGATTCTTCCAATTCCGCGATCATCGCGATCCGGATTCCCTTGAGACTTTGCGGACGACGCGGAAGCGTAACGATGCGCATCCCCTCCCGGGGAACTCCTTCCAGAACCCCTTCAGTCCGCAGCGAATCCAGGGTGGAACGAACAACACTCAACGGAATCTTATACAGGTCACTGAGCGTCCTGGCGCCGGAAATCGGCATCCCCGGCCACGCTTTCTGCGCATAAAGATCCGAAACCAGCCTGTCGCGGCACATTTTCTGGAGACGGACCACCTCCGGCGCGGTAAGACGCCGCTTCCGTTCCTTTTTGACATTCTCCATTGTGACAGACATGGTAAAAATCCTCTGCAATCTACTGAACTTTTCTGTACTTATCTGTAATTATAATATATTTTTCAAAAAACACAAGGGGGGAAAATAAAAAAATAATGAAATTCCCATCAGGAATCCACGGTTTACAGAGATTTTACCGGATTGTGACGCGTCGAAGCCGGAAACCGAACTTTTATTCCTCGTATTTCATGAAAAATCAGTAAGAATTTGGTTTTCTTGGGAAAAAGATGTTGATTCCTGTCATTTTGAATGTATTGTATCAGTGAGAGCCAACCAGCAAGAAGGAGAATGCATCATGAGAACGTCAGTACTTGGAATGATCCTCGCAGGCGGAGAGGGGACACGCCTCGCTCCATTGACCGATCAGAGAGCCAAACCTGCCGTGCCGTTCGGGGGAAAATACAGAATCATTGATTTTGTGCTGAGCAATTTTGTCAACAGCGGCATCAACAGCATTTTTGTTCTGACACAATTCAAATCGCAAAGCCTGATGGAACACATCATCAACGGCTGGAACATCTCTTCCACACAGGTCCGCGGCAGTTTCATCATTCCGGTGCCGGCGCAGATGCAGACAACCGACCGTACCTGGTATCGCGGAACCGCCGATGCCATCTATCAGAATGCATCACTGATTGAAGATTTCAAGCCCGATCTGGTGGCGGTTTTCGGCGGCGATCATATTTACAAGATGGATATCAGCCAGATGGTCGATTTTCATGCCTGCCACAACGCCATTGCGACCGTTGCGGCGATCCCGGTTCCCATCCAGGAAGCCAGTCAGTTCGGCATTATTCAGGTCGACAAGGACTGGCGGATCATCGGATTCCAGGAAAAGCCGAAGGACCCCACCCCCCTGCCGAACGACAAAAACATGGCTCTGGCTTCCATGGGGAACTATATCTTCAACGCCAACGACATGCTGAGCCTTCTTAAAAACGATTACGATAAAAAAGGCAGTTCCCATGACTTCGGCAAGGATATCATTCCAAGTCTTGTCGATACCAAACGGCTCTACGCCTACAACTTCTACGCCAACAAGATTCCCGGACAGGCCATCAATGAAAAGCCCTACTGGCGCGACGTCGGAACTCTCAAGGCATTCTTCGAAGCCAACATGGATCTCCGCTCGACTCAGCCGCAGCTGGACCTCTACAATGACAAATGGCCGATCTACAACTACCATTTCAGTCTTCCGCCCGCGAAATTCGTCCACAATGAAGATGTGGATACCTACGGGCTGCCGCGGATCGGAAAGGCAATCAATTCCATTGTCTGCGACGGCTGCATCGTTTCCGGAAGCACGGTGACAAATTCGGTTCTCTTCAATTCGGTATTCGTCCATAGTTATGCCACCGTCCATAACAGCATCCTGCTGAACGATGTCGACATCGGCGAACACAGCAGAATCCGCAATGCCATCATCGACAAACACAACATCATTCCGCGCAATACGACAATCGGCTACGACCGTGCGGAAGATGCAAAACATTACCACGTCGTCGATCTTGACAACGGCCAGTGGCTCACGGTCATCCCGAAAGCCAGACACAGCAATCCCATGCAGGAACTGCCGAAAGTTCTCTTCACTCATGATACCTCCGGAGGAGAACCGGAAGCCGTTCAGGAAAAACCGGAAACGAAACAGTAACCAGACACAGTTTCGAAATCCGCCGATTATTCAAATTCCGGCCTGCCGCCGGAATTTGTTTTCCCATGGAGCGTCTGCAGGGCATACAGAAGATGGCATCTCGTTTGTTTCAATGTGTTTATGAAAAAGTCCGCACCATTCTGGAATTCGCACCGGGATGTCACGATTTCGATCATACCCTGAGGGTTCTCAACAACGCGCGCGCCATCGCGAAAGGAGAACTCGGAAAGGAAGACGCGGACTTGTTTCCCGCCGTCGAACTGGGAGCCGTGCTTCATGATGTGGCGCGTCCGGAAGAACTTGACTCCGGTGGAAAAATCTGCCACGCGGAAGCCGGGGCGCCGAAAGCGGCGGAAATCCTGCGCGAATGCGGCTGCACCGACGAAACACTGATACGAATCGTCTCCGAATGCGTCAAACGGCATCGTTTCCGCGGCAGAAACGCCCCTCTTTCACTCATCGACAGAATTGTATATGATGCGGACAAACTGGATTCGATCGGAGCGGTTGGAATCGGACGCTCCTTTCATTTCGCCGGAAGAGTGGGCGCACGTCTGCACAATACGGAACAGGAGGCGCTTTCCGGAAAAGAATACGGCAGAGAAGATTCCGCATACAGGGAATATCTGGTCAAACTGCGTTATGTTCCGGAACGGATGCTCACGGAAACCGGGCGAGCCATGGCACGGGAAAGAGCGGAATTCATGCATGAATTCTTCCGCCGCATGAACAGGGAATCCGGATGTGACTTGCCATCGTCTCCGGAAACCGGACACTCCTTCCGTTCCCGTACCGCGGACGGAAATCATTGAAGGAAAAAAGGATTCATCATGTTTATAGAAGTCGATCATCCTTGCATCAAAGCAAAAATGACCATGCTGAGGAACAAAAACACGAACCCGAAAGAGTTCCGGGAACGGGCGGAGGAAATTACCTGTTTTCTCGCATATGAAGCGTTGAAAAATGTGCGTTTGCGTGAAACATCCGTTGAAACTCCGCTGGAAACGACAACCGGCTATACGGTGGAAAACGATATCGTCGTCATTCCCGTGCTGCGTGCCGGACTCGGAATGCTGGGAGGAATTCAGAGCCTCATTCCAACCGTGAAAGTCGGATTCATCGGACTGCAGCGCGACCACGAAACAAAATGTCCGGTCAAATATTATTTGAAACTACCCGCCCCATCCGCCGGAGCGTTCGCAATCATCATTGATCCCATGCTGGCTACCGGCGGTTCATTATCCGCAGCGGTCTCGGCCGTCAAGGAAAGCGGATTCCGGCATATTGTGGTACTGACCATCGTCAGTGCGCCGGAGGGAGTTCAAATCATGGAAAAGGATCATCCGGATGTCAAAATCTATTCCGCCGCCCTGGACCGGGAACTCAATGCAAACAAATATATCCTCCCCGGACTCGGCGACGCGGGCGACCGCCTGTTCGGAACACTTTGAAGCAGACGCATTTTCCGCGGCGGAATTCATTCGCATTGAAACAGCTTTTCGCCGGGACATCCCCCTGCCGGCCGCAGAGAACATCCGGTCAGGACTGCAGGTCCAGGCCGGGAACCGTCCTGTTCAGGAAGCCGCGCATCTTCCGATGAAAATTCACAGTGCTGAAGGAATCCGTATGGGAACGAGTGGAACCCGGATCGAATGTTCTGGATTCGAACTCCTCAATTGCGGCACAAAGGCTCTCCACAGTCGGTTCCTGGAAAAAGAGTCCCGACCGATCGGTGACGGTTTCAAGGGCTCCGCCCCTGCCCAGAGCAATGACCGGAGTTCCCGATGCCTGCGCCTCCAGCGGAACAATGCCGAAATCCTCTATTCCGGGAAATAAAAGGGCTTTTGCTTCCGCATATGCGCGACGCAATGGCTCGCCCTCCAGACGTCCAAGAAACCGGATGTTTTTCCCCGCCCGTTTCTGCAAAACCTCGGACATGTTTCCTTCGCCGACGATCAGCAGTTTCCGGTTCATTCTCATGCAGGCATCCAGCGCAAGATCCGCCCGTTTGTATGCAATCAGCTGCCCGACAAACAGATAGTAATCTTTTTTCTCATAGTTTCCCTGTTTGAAAAAAGAGACATCCACCGGAGGATGAATCACCTCGGATTCCCGCCCGTAGATCCGCCTGATCCTTTCCGCGACAAAATGGCTGTTCGCAATAAAATGATCCACAGCATCGGCGGAACGCAGATCGTAACGCCGGAGATAATCCCGGAAAAGACGCATGGCAATTTTTCCGGAAATACCTGTGTTCCGGTAGTAATCGTCATACATATCCCACAGATAGCGCATCGGCGTATGGCAGTAGCAGACGTGAACTGCCGACGATGGTTTCCGGATCCCTTTCGCAGGTCCCGATTCGCTGGAAAGGATCAGATCATAAGACGAAAAGTCCAACTTTCCGAGGGCGTACGGCATGAGCGGAAGATATTTCTGGCAGTTTCTGCGCGCTCCCGGTAAACGGGCAACCATGGACTCCAGAATGCGATGCCCGGAAAAAAGATCGGCCATCTCTTTGCTGCAGGCATGAGTAAACAGATCCGCATCAGGAAAAAGAGAACAGAACTCCTTCAGGACTTTTTCTCCCCCGCGAAGATTCGTAAGCCAATAATGCACCAGAGCTGTTTTCATTCCGGAAAGGACCCCTCATTTGGCTCCGCGCCCGATCAAAACTTCAATCACAGTACGCAGCAGAATGTAATAGTCCAGCCAGATGGACCAGTTGACGACATAATTCACATCCAGTCTGACTCGTGTTTCATAATCAAGATTGCTCCGGCCGGAAACCTGCCAAAGCCCCGTGATTCCGGGTTTGACCCGGCTCAGAAGCTCTTGATTATCCTTGTAATAATGAAGTTCCGCCTTGACAATCGGACGCGGGCCGATCAGCGACATGTCGCCGCGAAGCACATTCAGAAGCTGCGGCAGCTCATCCAGGCTGCTCTTCCGGAGGAAACGTCCAAACGGCGTAACCCGGGGATCATGCTCCAATTTGAATTTTTCCTGCCACTCTTTCTGCATTTGCGGATTTTTCGCCAGAATGGACGCCAGGCGTTTGTCCGCGTTGATGTACATGGTCCGGAATTTCAGAACACGGATCGGTTTACCGCCGAGGCCAAGCCGTTTCGCACGATAAAACACGGGTCCCCGGCTCGTCAGTTTCACCAGCAGAGCAAGAATGGCAAGCAGCGGACTCAGTGTCAGAATGGCGAATCCGGAGAGAAGCGCTTCAAACAGAACTTTCCAGATTCGCGGCACTTTCAGAAGAAGCTGATTGCAGATCTCCACCGAGGCATAACTGTTCAGCAAATTCACCGGAAACGCCCAGGAGATCGGAAGAATATGATTGTCGGGAATGATGGTTATATGACGAAAAAAACGGGAGAAACTGTTCACGACATCCCGTACAATGGCAATCGGCAAAGCGCAAATCACATAATCAGTATTCGTCTCAGCCGCAACTCTTCCCGCTTCGGAAAGCTTTCCCAGAACTTTGAGATCCAGCTCCGGAATAATCTCCTTCGGAAAATCATCCAGAAATCCGACCACTTTAAATCCGAAATGAGAATCCTTTTTCAATTCTTTTGCAATCCGCTGCCCTGTCGCGCTGGCGCCCGCAATCAATACGGGAATCTGCCCGATGTTCAAAACTTTCAGAACCCGCCGGACCACGATCCGGAACATGGGAAGCAAAAATACCGTCATTCCCCAGCTGGACACCAGAATCAAACGGGAATAACCACTTGTCTGCCGTGTCATGAACATCCAGAAGAATATGACAAAATAAGTCAGCGAGACGGAATAGAATATTTTCCTCAGTTCCTCCACCGGATCAATTGCCGCTCCGGGATAGAAAATATTTCCATGATAGAGATGTCCGACCGTACAGAAACAAAGAAGAGCAAAACAATACGGCCACAACCGCGTGTAAAGTGCCATCCCCTCCTCATTCACTCCCAGCAGAATGTAGAAGTAGGACATTGCAAACAAAACCAGCAGAAAACAAAAAACATCGGAAAGCATCAGACAAAAAACTCTCAGCCGGACCTGATTCATCTGATATTCTCCTTCCAAGTTATTCCAATTCCATGACAAAAATTCCTCTGGAATAATCTGGATTCCATAAAAACTCTCCTCATACAATTCTCTCCCTTATAATATATCTCCACTCAAGAACCTTTTCAATGAACCGCAGAGAAAACTTCCTTAATATACACCGATTGAAAAACGCTGATGGGAATCCACTCCCATCCCATCAAAAAACGATTCCTGTTTTCTCAGCTAAAACAGCCTCTCTTTCCGGAAAACAACTCCATTGACACCATTCCGTCTTGGAAATAAGCATTTTACACACAGGTAAAAATTTTCCGCATCACACTTTTTACTTTCTCATCCGGAAAAATTCTAAAAAAACTTGACAGAGATAAAAATTCTGCTATCTTTTCCCTGAAATGTAGGTACAATTTCATATCCGGAGATTTTATGGCAGATCCAAGATACAAATATCAAGAATTGAAACACTATCTGACAGAATGCATCCGCAGCGGAGTGTTCGGAGAGGAAGAACAAATAGAACCCGAACTCTCATTGATGAAACGGTTTGCTCTTTCGCGGAATACCGTCCGCCAGGCATTGAGCGAACTGGAAAACGAGGGTTACATCTGCCGGATTCGCGGGAAGGGCAGTTTTGTCCGGAGAAATTCCCCTGCGGAATCCCGGAAAATCGCCTTTCTCCTGTACAGTTCCGCCTACACGACGTATCCGCTGACCGCCGACATCATCCGGGGACTGGATGCCGGCCTGACCCGGAACGGATATCTCCTCGACATCATGGTAAGTCCGAGAACCTTTCCCCAGGAAAACATTGCCGAAACAGCAAAGCATTTTTCCGGACTCCTGATTGGAGCCTATCAGCTTGACGAACCCACATTAAACGCCTTGAAAAAACTCTCCATCCCGTTCCGCTTTGTCAAAAACTATCATCGGGAATTCGTCCGGGAGGCTATCCGGTTCGACTATCAGGAAGCGGGCCGTCTGGCGGCATCCTATCTGGTAGAACGCGGCAAAAAGAATCTTGCCCTTCTCCTGCCGGGCAGCAACTGCTGCATCATGGACGACTTCAAAAACGGAGTCATCCAAGTCTGCCTCGAATACGGAATCCGGCTTTCCGAAAACCATATCTTCCACCTTGACTTCGAGCAGACATCGGACGCCATGCAAATCGGCCAACAGCTGGAACAGGAACCCAATCCGCCGGACGGGGTCGTCTGTGCCTCCGACGAGCTCGCCGCCGCCCTGATGCAGACCTATTCCGGCACAGTCACGGGCTGCAACGATATCCCCCTCGCAGCAGAAAAGCAGATCTCAACCGTAAAATTGAACGGATTCGCTCTCGGAGAACTGGCGGCAAACGCCATCCTGACGGATCTCAAACCGGGACCGGAACCCCCAAAAATATATCCCCCACTGTCTCCGGAATTCCTCCCGAAACACCCCCGAAAATAATGGGAGGAGCGCAGCGACGACGGTGCAGGTGCGAATGGCACCTGCTTCGGTCCAGCTGAACAAGCTGGTCGCCGCAGGCGAAACAAAAACAAAAAAAGAAACAAAAACAAAAAAATCTCAAACATCAAAATTTGTACCAACAACTTTACAAGGAACCGCTCCATGACCCGACTGACCTTTCAAACCAAAACGCTCCGGGGAAACAGACTGAAATCCGGAAACAGCTTTCCCGCAATGAGAAACGCATTCACCCATACAATAGAAACACAGACAGAGGAAAACGACAATCTTTTCATCGGCTACGGACTGGTCCCGAACATCATGCCCCATACCATGCAGGACAACTACGAAAGGACAGAAGAAGAACTCCTTTTTGAAAGCGCAGTCCTCGAAAACGAATACCTGAAAGCGGAGTTTCTTCCCGAAGCAGGCGGACGGCTCTGGTCGCTCCGCGACAAACAGTCCGGGCGCGATCTCATCCATGAGAATCCCGTGTTCAAGCCCGGAAATTTTGCCGTCCGGAACGCCTGGGTTGCGGGAGGCGTGGAATGGAACATCGGGAGCCGCGGTCACGATGCCTATACCCTCTCCCCCCTGTTCACCGCAGTTCTGGAGGACACCGACGGCACCCCGGTCCTGCGCCTGTACGAATTCAGCCGGGTCCGTGCGGCGACCTATCAGATGGACTTTTTTCTTCCCCCGCGCTCCCGCTTTCTCTATGCCCGGATGCGCATTGTCAATCCGCAGGAGAAAACCATTCCCATGTACTGGTGGTCGAACATCGCCGTCCGGGAGTGCGAACGTCAGCGGATCGTGGTCCCCGCGGAAACCACCTTTGCCAATGCGTATGTGGACGACACGCACCACTCGCTTCGCAAACTCCGGCTTCCATTTGCGGAAGGCTTCGACTGCACGTTCCCGACCCATCACTGGAACTCGAAGGATCACTTTTTCAATCTTCCGGAAAACCGGAGAAAATTCGAAGCCGCCATTTTCGAAGACGGCTGGGGAATCGTCCATGCCTCCACGCGCCTGCTGGCCGGACGGAAACTTTTTGTCTGGGGTCAGGCCCCCGGCGGACGCCACTGGCAAAGACGCCTGACCTCTCCGGAAACCCCGGACTATCTGGAAATCCAAGCAGGACTCTGCAAAACACAAATGGAGTGCCGTCCCATGCCCCCCAAAACCGCCTGGGAATGGCTGGAAGCATATGGTCCGATCCAGACACGCACGGAACGTATTTTCGGCGCATGGGAAACCGCTGTGGACGAGGTCGAAACCACCCTGAACACCCTTCTCCCGGAACGGGAACTGGACACGCTCCTGAAACAGACCCGCGAAAGTTTCGCATTGAAAAAAGGCACTCTCCACTCGCGCGGTTCCGGCTGGGGAGCTCTGGAAAACCTCCGCCGCCGGCACGCCGGAGAACCACCGCTTTCCCCCCACCTCGACTTCGGCAACCCGGAAAAAGAACAGCTCCCGTGGATCGACCTTCTGAAATTCGGCACCCTTCCGGAAACCCATCCGGATACGGTCGAACCCTCCTATCTTGTTCAGGAAGAGTGGTTCGATCTCCTGAAAAAATCCGTCCTGGGCGCCGGACGCTTCCAGTGGAACACCTGGCTCCATCTCGGACTCTGCCAGTACTACCGGAACGATTTCGAGCGCGCGGAAAACAGCTTTGAACACTCGCTCTCCCTCGCAACGACTCCGCTCGGACTGTACGCGATGGCAAACCTCTGCCGGATCACAGGCAGAAAAGAGGAATCCGCCTCCTTCTTCGCCGCCGCTCTGCGGAAACGCCCGGACGATCTCTCGCTGGTCAAAGAGAGCTTCAAAGGCATCCTGGAAGCCGGAAAAGCAGAACTTCTCCTGACTCTGTATTCCATCCTGCCGGAAAAACACCGGAACAATCCGATGCTCCGCTTTCTTTACGCATCGGCCCTGGTCCAGCTCGGCGACTGGCGCAGCGCGGAAGCCATTCTGGAGGAAAACGGCGGACTCGATGTCCCTGACATCCGCGAAGGAGAAACCTCCTTCTCCGACCTCTACCTCTCGATCCGCCGCCTCGAAGCCCGGGAAAAAGGAACCGAACTCGATCCGGAAACAGTCCGAATCCCCTTCCGCTTCGACCTGCGCATGAGCGCAACAAAAGACTCCCGCAAACAGGAGAACAAAAATGAAAATTGAAAACAACCATTTCCGCATTGAACTGATCGAAAATTCAGAACACCTCGAACTGCGTCTCGAAGATTTGAAATACGGCAGTTTCTGGAGAGCGGAAGATCCCTTCCGAATCGTCTACGCCCATTCCTGCGCGTTTTCCCTGCCGGAACACGCGGAATGGAGACTCAGCGGAAACGATCAGGAAATCCATGTCACCTTCCGGAATCTCATCTACTGGGTGCGCTTCCGGGAAAACCAGTACCGGAAACCGGAACACGGACCGGATCTGCAATTTCATTTCACAATCCGGCTCGAAGCGGATCACGTCGTCTTCCGGACGGAAAACGTGGAAAATCTCGACCGGGAAGAGTGCGAGGTCATTTTCCCGCACGGACTCTTCCGCTTCCGCAGCACGGAAAGAGCTCAATGTCCCCTCCCGTTCGGCTTCGGAGCTCTGCTCACCTTCCCGCAGACCGCTCCGGGAGGAATCCGTTACAGCTATTCTCCTGCGAACATGCCGATCTTCGGCATTCTCAGCGCGGAACACGGAGGATTGGCAGTCTATCAGAAAGATTACTGCGATCAGCAGACCTCGCTCGACATCAACCGCAGTCATCCCGGCGAAACCGTCTTCAACATGGAATACCTGTTCCAGAAAACGACCGCGGCATATCCGCGGGAACTCCATCTGTACGGAATGAGGCAGGGAGCGGACTATAACGAGTTTGCCAAATGGTATCGCGGAATCGTCAGGGAGGAAGGAAGATTTGTCCCGCTGACCGAAAAAATCAGACAATCGCCGGAAGTGGAAAAACTTATCGGCGCTGTCATCTGGAAACACGACGTCTACTCCATGCGGAAACCACCCCTGGAACACTCGTACAGTTACTTCGTCATGAAACCGGAAGAGGCCGTATACGAAAAAAAATCGGCGAACTGGTCGGCATACGAGATTTTCGACAAGGCTCACGAAACAGGTTTCGACCGTGTCTGCATCTACAACATGGGCTGGAACCACGGCGGATTCGACAGCATGTATCCGACCCGTTTTCCCCCGAATCCGGAACGCGGAACTGTCAATGAGTTCAAATCCGCCGCAGAATATGGCAGATCTCTTTCTCCGGATTACATCTATTCCGTTCATGACAACTACTACGAATGCTATGAAAACAGTCCCGAATTCAACGAATACGAAATGGCACACGACACCGAAGGCAGACTCAAACGGGGCTATCTCTGGCGCGGCGGCCGTTCGGTCCGCCTCTGCACGGATTTCAGTATGAAATACGCCCGCCGGGATCTGCCGAAAATCCGCGAAATGCTCGGAAAAGGCAGTATCTATCTGGATGTTTTCGGTTCCGCGCACGCAGTGAACTGCGCCCATCCGGATCACCCGCACGGGGAACGCGAGGATCTGGCAAACCGGCGCGCCGTCTTCCGGTACGCCAAAGAGCTTATGGGTTCCGTTGCGACAGAACAGCAGCCCAACGACTACTGCACCGACATCATTGATCTGGGCGCCTTCGGGCCGATCTCCGCGGAACCGTGGGTCTCCCTCGGAATTCCCGTTCTGCCGATTCCCCTCTGGCAGCTGGTCTATCACGACGCAGTCCTGAACTACACCGCGGAAAGCAGCGCCTACGGAGCGTTCGGAGATGAATACATGGCGTATGTCGCCCTCTACTGCATGTTACCGACCGCGTTCGATCCGCTCAATTACCGGATTTCAAAGGAACTGCGGAAAACGTTCCTTGCGGAGATGATGTTTCACGAATTCCTGACCGTTCCGGAATTCGATGAGAAGCGCCGTCCGCACGCGGCTGCGCGGAGCGTTTTTTCCGATGGAATGGAGGTCGTCGCCAACTTCCGGAATGAACCGTTTTTCTGGCGTGGAGTTGAAATTCCGCAGAACCGTTTTCATCTGTTTCCCGGCTCATAACCGTTTCGGCCTCCGCCCCGCTCAGAATCCGGAAAATCCTCGGAAAAAGAAAATCATCCGATTTTCCATTCTTCCATCTTGACAAAGTTTCCCTTTTGTGGTATAATTATGTAAAGAAGTGATAACTTGGTGGTAAGTCAATGACAAAAAACATCCACATTTCCAGTACACAGAGCGAGTTTATGAAGATTCGGCAGTATATTGTCGAACAGGTTCTCCGCGGAGGCGCGATTCCGCGGCAAATTCCTTCGGCGCGAAAACTTGCACAGATGTTTGGAGTATCCCATCCGACGGCACTGAAAGCGCTTCAGGACCTGGTCGGCAGCGAACATCTGATCCCCTGTCGGAGAGGCGGCTATCTGACCGTACCCGGAAGTTTCGGTTCCAACTGGGGAACTCCCAGGATCATCGGGGTCATCAACGGTGCGGGCAATTATGTTCTTTACGACAAAAGCGTTCTGATTGATTCAAATCCGTTTCTGGAGGAGCTTCTGGGGCGTTCCGGCAATTTTTTCGCGGAGAACATCTATCTTCAGAAACAGGAGGAAGCGTTTGAAACCATCTCCTATTATCAGCTCGACGGACTGATCTGGATGTTTCCATCACAATCGGTCTACCCGGTCATTCAGAAATTGAAGGAATCGGGACTGCCCATCGTGGAATTCGGCTTCACCAGCGGTCACGCCAGCGGAGCCGCATGGAATTTTGAAGAAGATTATTACAGGATCATGAAGCAGCTTCTCTCGGAAGGAAGACGCCATCCGCTGATCCTGAACAACAGCTACCCGGTGGAACCCAATATCCGCGGCTTCCATCGAGCCTGCGAAGAGTTTGGCGTACCGACGGAACGCTGTCTGCTGCTTCAGGGAACCCCTGAAGAAATCCTGCCTCAGCTCAACCCCCTTCTGAACTACGGACTCGCCTTTGACGCAATCATTCTGGAAGGACGTTTCGGCGCACTCTGGCCATTTCTCACGGAACATTTTGAAATCAGCGAACAGTGCCGTCTCGTCTGCCGCCAGTACGAACTTTACGCAGATATCCCCTTTACCGGATACGTCGCAAAACGCCTGAATGAAAAACCGGCGCGTCTCCTTGCAGACAACTTCCTTCAGCAGCTGAAAGATCCCACCGGAACTCCCGTTATTTCCGAAGAAGTGGAAATTGAACTGGAATTCTACCGGAATGGAAAACCTGCTCCAGCCAACCGGAAATGAAACACTGCGGATTCCGCAGATTCCACCGCGTTCCGTTCCCTACAACCCATCCGAGAATACAAAGGAGATAAAATGCCACAAAACAAATCAACTTCAGAAAGAATGAGTCTTCGCAGAATGAATATCTTTACAATGATAGAACTTCTAGTTGTGATTGCAATTATTTCCATTCTTGCATCTCTCCTTCTCCCCGTATTGAACAAAGCGCGCTCGAAAGCCTATTCAGCGACCTGTGCGAGTCAGTTGAAACAGCTGGGAACCCAGACAGTGATGTACTGTGACGACAATGACGGATACATCTACGACTGTACAAATCTCTACATAGTAAACGGAAACTGGGCCTCTTACCTCACCTATTACATGTACAAAACAAAGGATTATGGAAAAAATCCCATGCTCAAATGCCCGAGTTTCCGCTCTTCCTTGAATTCCACCATGGCAAATTCATCCGGTTATCGTTCTTACAATGCCAATCAGGAACTGAACAATAAACGTCTGCAGCAGGCGCCGCAGCCAACACGGACCCTTCTTCTCTTCGACAATCAGAACACCGTACTCTGGGCAATCAACCAATGGACCCCAGATCCGCAAAACTGGCTGGATTACCGCCATCCGGAAATGAACATCGTTTTCATCGACGGACACACGCAAAGCTTCCAGTACCCGGGTGCAAAAGAACTGATCACGGCTCACGCCTGGCCTCGAATCAAACCGCTGATCCAATGGACGAAAGATTAATCCGAAAGAAGTGATTCCAATGAAAGCTTATCCCTTTCTGAAAAAAACAACCATCCGCATTCTTTGTTCTCTGGCTTTGTTTTCCTGCACGGTGATCCCGCTTCATGGAGCACCCCTCTCCTTCCGCGGAGGAAACGCACAGATTGAACGCGGCGGCCTCGTTCACCTCAATATGGGAAACAGCGTTCCACCGCTCTCCTTTGAAATGAACATCGTCATTCCCGAATGGAATTTCTGTTCCATCGCGGACCGAAGCAAAAATCTTGCGCAAAAAAAAGACGCAACTGGAGAATCCTGGCAGGGATGGATTGAACTCCGAAAGAAAAAATTGGAATATTCCGCCATGTTTTCCATCCGGGATCAAAAGCTCCACTGCATTTATGAACTCCAGGTTCCGAACGGATTCCAAATGCAGGAACTCCCGCTGATTGTTTTTTCAGGCGAGAAAAAAGAAAAACCGACGGCTCTTCTGCTGGGAGGCACGCTCTGTTCCACGGATTACAACGGAACTTACGGATGGGGAAATTCCATTCGATTCGAGCGGCAGCAGATGAGTGTGACCATTGCAGGCGCTCAAAAATCGCTGTCGCTCTGGTCCTCCCCCGGAACATTCAATGTTCGCATTCCCCTCGCCAAAGTTCCTGAAAAATCCAGCACCTACCGTATCGAATTCTCCATCGCAGGAGAAAAGATCAAACTGGCGCCCCCGATGGACTTCCTGAAAGACGGGAAAAAATTTTATTTGCAGGCACTCTCCCAGCCTTCCGAGCCGGAACTGGACCGCACTGAAGTGCTGAAACTGCTGACCTCGGAAACATTCGATCGCAAAACCATGGACCGAGTGGAAAAATTTCTCGATTCGCGTGCTCGCTGTTATTCAATCGCGGATGAAGCACGCCATCGATCGATCCCGCTGGCACCGGAACTCAAAAAAGCAATTAAAGAGGCCTATGCCCTGCTTGGGAAAATGGATTTTCCGGCACTCTCCGCCACTCTGGACCGCCTGGAAAAACAGGTTGCAGAGCTTCCTGATCCTGCCCCGCTGACCGCCTTCAATCCGTATACCTACCTCCGCGATTACACGCCGTTCGGATTCCGGAAACATCCGGAAGGAGTGTTTTTCTACGAACCGACTCCCTTTGATCTTCAGTATCAGGACGGCTTCCGCTTCCGTCTGCTTGAGGACAAACGCATCCGCGAAATTTTCTGGAAATCAAACGGAAAACCCGATTTCCGCAAGATTGATTTTACAGAACCGGTCCAGGATATCACGGTGTCGCGGAACTGGACCGGTTCCCTCTGGCGGACCGCTGACGGGGTCGAATACCGCTTCCATGTACTCACTCCGATGGTGGACGTCGATGGAGTCAGAACCCTCACGCTTTCCGGATTTTCGACTCCTCCGGAACGGTTGGAATACATCAATGAATACGGTGTCGGAAATGCGGCTGTTTTCAAAGAGAAATCCGTCTGGAAACTGAATCCGGAGAAAATCTCAAGGCCATTCCTGCTCCTGATGAACCGGCACTGGACCCTCGCTCTGCTGCCGGGAGCGCGCCCGACTGAAGTCTCCTTTGAAAAAGGTGTTCTGAAAATGAGCATGACTCGGAAAAGCTATGTCGGCATTGTCAAACTGCCGACCGCGAACCTTCATCCGGCGGAATATCCGCGGCAGGCGGAGCTTTTCGCGGAAATCGCCGCCGCGCCGCCGGTTTCCGTCCGGGAACGGGTAAAAAACGGTAAGGCAACATATATCTACACTCACAAAAAACGGAAAAATGACTGGAATCTGAAGCCCCGCCCGATCGCCCCGGTTCCGCCGTTGATGACACTCGCCGGTGCCGATGCTCCCGACGCCGTGCGCACCGCAAAATATCCGATGAAATACGGACTCTGGCAATTTGCCGACGGCAGCACGGTAACGTGTACCATCCCCCGGGACCGGACAAATCTGCCGGTTCGGCGCGGAGTCAACGTCTATTACCGCTCTCCGGAAGACCTGATCCGCCAGCACAAAGATGGCGCACACTGGGTCCGTCTTCACATGGGTCGCGAGAAGAGCCGTCCGCCCGAAGAGGTCTGGAGCAAATTCGAACAGACACTCAAGACCGCCGCCGAGCACAGGATTCCCCTTCTGATTGATCCTCACCACTTCTCCTTCGACATCAACTACGGGAAATCCTTTCCGCCGGATGGAACCGGACAGAAACGCTATGTGGAAACCTGGGAACGACTTGCAAAACTCTGCTCCCGCTATCCGGAAATCATTGCCGGCTATGATCTCTACAACGAACCGGGAGCAAAATGGGGATCGGAAAAGATCTGGAATGAACTGGAAAAACAATGCATCGCCGCGATCCGCAGACACGATGCAAAAACACTGATCTATCTGACCGGTGTCGACATGGGGAATCCCTCCGGTTACTTCAGTTACCTTCCCTCCGAATTCAACGGAACACGCGTTGTCACATTCCATTTCTATACTCCCCACTCATTCACGCACCAGAAGGTTTCACAGAACAACGCTCAGGCCCCGGGAGTCTTCTATCCCGGTTATGTTCCGGAAGGACGGAAAGTCTATCTGTACGGAGACGCTCTGCTCTGGTTCGACCGCTGGAGCCTCGGTGCGGCTCTGGCGCCCATTCTGGAGTTTCATGCGGAATTCCGTCTTCCGATGCACTGCGGCGAATTCGGTGTGGTCGGCTGGGCGAACCGCTCCTCCGAGGCCAGCGCGATCTGCTGGACCCGCGATGTAACGGAAATTCTCGAACATGCCGGCTTCTCCTGGCATCTCTGGAACGGCGGATTCGGCATGGGCAACCGTTTCGTGCGGAAATACATGCATGAACTCTGGCAGAAAGCGGAACACGAAAAAACACGATAATCCGAAAGGAGGAGACAATGCTGCTCAATCTTCCCCCGATGGGATGGAACAGTTGGAACACATTCGGAACGGATGTGTCCGAAACCGTAATTCTGGAAAATGCAACCGCCCTGATCACTTCCGGACTCGATAAACTCGGCTACCGCTATGTGGTCATTGACGATGGATGGTCCGAGCACGAACGCGACCCCCGGACCCGGAAACTGCTTCCCTCCAGGAAAAAATTTCCCGGAGGCATTCCCGCTCTCGCAGACAAACTCCACCGGATGGGCCTGAAACTTGGTATTTATTCCTGCGCCGGAGTCATGACCTGCGCCCGCTATCCGGGCAGTTTCGGATTCGAATTTCTGGATGCGAAAACTTTTGCCGAGTGGGGTGTCGATTTTCTGAAATACGATTTCTGCCACAAACCCGAAACAGCAAACGGACCTCTGCTCTACCGGCGCATGGGAAACGCTCTGCGCCTCAGCGGACGCGATATTCTCTTCTCCGCCTGCAACTGGGGCTTCGATCACGCGGGGGAATGGATGCGGGCGGCAGGTGCGCACATGTACCGTTCCGGCGGGGATATGCACGACAATCCTGTCTCCATGCGGGACATTGTCACGCCCCAGCTGGACAAACTCTGCTTTTCCGGCCCCCAGTGCTTCAACGACCTTGACATGCTGACGATCGGCATGTTCGGGCGCGGCCACGTCGGAACCTCCGGCGGTTCCATGGAACACTACCGGACCCAGATGGGGATCTGGTGCATCGTCGGAAGCCCCCTCTTCCTCGGATGCGATCTGCGCAATATGGATGCGGAAACCCTCGCACTGATTTCCAACCGGAGCCTGCTCGATATCAATCAGGACCCGGAATGCCGCCAGCCGTTCGTCATGCGCAGAGACCCGGGCGGAGTCCTGATGACAAAACTGCTGGCAGACGGCGATCTGGCAATCGGATTCTTCAACCTCACCAATGCTGACCTCAGCCTGTCCCTGCTGATGGAAGACATCGGATTCCCTGTCGGATGCGGGATTTCCCTGCGACTGAAGGACGCATTCAGCGCAAATGACGCAGGGAGCATCGTTCTGGAACGAACCGAATCTCTCCCGCCATACGGCTGCAAAGTCTACCGGGCAACACCGGAGCATAACGAATGAACTGCCGGCGCTGCGGCAAAGAGCTGAATATGGATGATGTCGGTCTCAGCCGGAAAATGATCCATCGTGCCGTAATTCAGTGTTTCTGCGTGGAGTGTCTAGCCGATCACTTTGAACTTCCGGCGGAGAAACTCTATGAACAGATTGAACGGTACCGCGCGGCTGGCTGTTCCCTGTTTCCTCCTCCGTCCTCTCCGTTCGATGCGAAAGAGAAAGAGTCCCGAATCTCGGAATCCGGAGTTGAAATCAGAAACAAATGGCAGTAGAGTATTCCCCGGAAAACAGCCTGCGGATTCAAAGAGAGGCAAATATGAGTGATAATTCAATTCTACCGGTCTGGACGGAACAGTTCCGTGTCCGGCATACGGAAGTGACCCGGGAGGGCTTTCTGCGTGCCGATGTCTTTTTCGACTACATGCAGGAGGCGGCGGCAAATCATGCAAAACACATCGGAGTCGGACTGGAAGCGCTGAATTCCATCGGACTGATGTGGGTGCTTTCGCGCCTGAAACTCCAGGTCCTTCACACACCGCTTCTCGGAGAAACAATCAGCGTCACAACCTGGCCCTCCGGAATCGAGCGACTCTTCGCAACACGCGAATTCATTCTGAAAAATGAAAACGAGGAAATCGTTGCCCGTGCCTCCAGCTGCTGGATTCTGCTCGATCAGATCCGGATGCATCCCCGGAAAGTTCTCGAAACCCTCCCGGCAAAACTGCCGGACAACAGCGCCAGAGAACGAAATTTCACAAATCTCGAAAAACTCCCGCGTCTGCCGGTATCGAATCCCTCCCGAATGCGGATCCCGGAATCCATGATCGACGTAAACAGACACATGAACAACGCCCGCTACGTCACCGAAGCGTTCGACTGGCTTGCCGAAACACGGGGAACCGCACCCCGGATCGCAGAAATACAGGTCAACTTCCTTGCAGGAACCGCCGCAGACGCCGTTCTGGAAACAGCCGGAACCATCGACGGCAACCGCTTCTATGTCGAAAGTTCCGTCGGAACAGACCCCCATTTTCAGGCCTCCGGGACCTTGCAGGATTCCTGACCGGACCGCTTTTCCCCGGTAACACTCTGAAAAAAAATCGTTTTCCGCTTTGCATTTCCCGTTCGCATGGTATATTATCGTTTACG
>CALXMJ010000142.1 GCA_944389445.1 uncultured Victivallales bacterium
CGATCAGTCCCATTTTCAGTTTTTTCATACATTCAGCTCCAGCATTGTTTGATGTTCCAGGCATTCCGATAGAAGAACTTTTCCTGTTCCTCCTCCCTGCCCCATCGGTAATAGATTTTTCCGACGAATTCAAAATAATATCGCCAGAAATCGCAAAGTTTCAAGGACTGTTCGTTTTCGGAGGGAATTCCGTAGAAGGAATCGGTGGCAAAAAGCATCTTGTCATTGAAATATCGGTCGGTTCCATCGTGACAACGGCGGTCGAGGATCTCATTCAAGCGCCCGATCGACCGCCGGTAACCGCTGACATCATGATAGATGTTCTTGTAGTAGTAAAGATTCTGTTCCATCTCTTCGATCCACGGCCAGCCGACATGTCCGCCGATGATCGTCAGCTCCGGAAACGCCTCCGCGATTCCCGCCAGATGCGCCGGACGCATGTTGTCCGGACCGAAACAGTGCCCATTCGAACTTCCGCTCCAGGGCAGTCCGTGCGCCACCAGTCCGGTGTGGAACAGAATCGGCATCTTCAGTTCCTGCGCCCGCTGGTAGTGCGCGTAATACGCTTCGTGATTATAGGGATGCAGCGGCTTGTAAGGTTTGAGTCCCACAAATCCCATCTCCTTCATCCGGTCGATCTCCGAGACCTCTTTGTCGAAATCCAGGAATCCGAATGCCGAAACCCGTCCTTTGAAATCCTTTGCCGCCTGAAGCACCTCCTCCCGAGTCGCCAGATCGTATCCGGGCAGCCTGATGCCGGAGAGGTCCATCAGCCAGATTTCATCGTAGACGCCGGATTCGACGATCCTGTCGAATCCGGTGTGATTGTGGAGCAGGTGCGCATGAGCGTCAATGATCTTCATGACGCATCTCTCAGATGTTGAACTTCGGAGCCGTCGCGGTACGGATATCCGTCGCGATGACATAGTTCGGATGGTTGCGCAGGTAGGTGACAGGATAATCGTCGCCGGGCTGTCCGAGCGCCGCAATACGGACAATCGTGTTCGCCCAGAGGAATTCCGTGGACTCATTGCGGGTCATCAGCAGCAGTTTTTTCGCGCCGAGGCACTGCTTCATGCCGAGCGTAATCGCTCTGCGGGGGAAGTTCTCCAGATTGCCGCCCACGCCGCGATGACGGGTTGCATCAATCGTGCGCGTGAACTCGTTGATCGTCAGAATGCGCGGATCGGTATCCGCCACGCCGGGGCCGGGTTCGTTGAAGGCGATATGACCGTGAATGCCGATGCCGCCGTAGCAGACTTCGATTCCGCCGGCGTCTTCGATCATTTTCGGAAGATCCTTGAGAATCTCCGGACGCGGGAAGATAACCTGCTCCTTCGGCATCAGAAGATCTGGACGGACATGGTTGAAAAACAGATCGCCGATCTGTCCGCGGAAGCTCAGCGGATGTGTTTCCGGAATGAGCTGATCGTTGTCATCGCAGTACTCGTCCATGAAGAAGAAGCGGACATTTTTCAAACTCAGATTCAGATAATTGATTTTCGCCGCCATGATCCGGTACGGCTGCGTCGGTCCCACCGGCATGATGAAGGAGACAATCCGATTCCCCGCCGCCGCTTTCTGGAACTCTTTGACCATCTCATCAGCAAGATACTCATACAGCTCTTCCAGGGTTTCCGTCACTTTGAAATGACCTTTTGCCTCCCGGACCATCTCATCCACGGAAAGCGTGAGGAGTTTTCTGACTTCTTCCGAACGATTCATTTTCATTTCTCCTTATTTATATTTCTGTTGCGGAATACTCTCTTGCTATTTTTATTATACCGCGTTAAATTATGCTCCGGAATACTGTTTTTGATGCAATCATAATACTTTTGATGCAGGAGAGAAAAAAATGCGCAAAATCATCAGCCGTCCGGATCCGCTTCAGCTGCCCTCGCTTCCGCTGCCGATTCATGTCCGGTCGGTCGGCTACAACGAGGCCGACTGCGGCTGGTTCGAACGTGTTCCCGGCAGACAGAAAAATTTTGTCCAGCTCTTCTGGTGCGTGAAAGGCACCGGCGAAATCCTTTTTGACAACCGGATCATCCGTCTCGCTCCGGGCGAAGTCTTCTACCACCTTCCGCTGGAGGAACACCATCACAGGGCGGTCGATCCCGACTCCCGATGGTGCTATTACTGGTTCACGTTCGACGGTCCCCGCGCGGCCGATTTCATGACCTCCTACGGTTATCCCCAGACCAGTCTTTATGCCGGCGAATGTCCCGTCAAATATTTTCTGGAAATCGAATCCCTGCTCAAACAGCGGACTCCGTATGCCCAGCGTCATGCGGTCGCGCTCGCGGCGGAACTGCTCGCGCTCGCAGGCGGAAAAATGGGAGGATCACGCGAACACGATCTGGTCAAACGGTTCATCGAACTTGCGCACGAGGGATTCGCCGATCCCGAAGTGACGGTCGGCTCTCTGGCGGAAGAGCTCGGAATCCACAGGACCACCCTGAACCGGATCTTCTTCCGGATGATGTCCCTCTCTCCGGGAACCTATCTGGACCAGATCCGGATTCAGCACGCACTCTCGCTGCTCCGGGAAACGGAACTGCCGGTCAAGGAGATCGCCTATGCCTGCGGCATTGCGTATGTCAGTTATTTCTGCCGCCTGATCCGGAAAAACACCGGCATGACTCCAGCGGACTACCGGAGACGATCCACTATGGATTGATCCCCTTCTGCCGGAAACCGGATAAATATGGATTGATGTTTTCCGCTTTCCGATGTATATTGCCGGAGTTTCATTTCAACATCGGTAAAAAAGGAAGGGTCGTGAAAATGAAAAAAGTGCTTCTCCTCGGGGATTCCATCCGGATGGGATACGATCAGTTTGTCTGCGAACTGCTGAAAGACAAGGCGGAGGTGGTCTATCCGCCGGACAACGGACGCTTTGCGCAATACACGCTCCGTCAGCTTCAGGACTGGAAGGCGCAGCTGCATCTTGCCGGAGATGATGTGGATCTGGTTCACTGGAACAACGGCCTCTGGGATGTCGGTCATCTCGGCATCGGGGAGACCGGGGAAGCCGAAGCCGATACCGCCCGCTGCGTCGCCGGATACTACACCTATGAGGAGGAAAACCTCACTCCGCCCGATTTTTACGCCCACATGATCCGGCGCGTTCACAACCGCATCCGGACCCTCTTCCCGCGCGCGGAAATCATTTTCGCATACACAACTCCCGTTCTGGAAGACCGGATTCCTTCGTTCCTCTGCCGCAGAAACGCGGAAATCCGCAGCTACAACGAAATCGCAAAAACGACTCTTTCCGAATTCGGCGTCCAATTCAACGATCTCTACACCTTTGCGGAAAAGCATGTAACTCATCTGCATCGCGACTGGGTCCACTACAACGAGGAAGGATCCCGCAAAATCGCCGAAGAAATTGCCGAAGTGATCCGCCGGACACTCGCTCTCTGATCCGGAACGGAGACGGTTCCGGAATAAGCGGAATCGCCCGGCAATTCAAAGCAGCCGTTTCGCGGAAAGCGCACGCTTCCGGTATTCCACCGGCGTGCAGGCGTACTGCCGCTTGAACAGATGATAGAAGCGGCTCAGGCTCTGGAACTTCAGTTCAAATGCGATCTCGGAAATTCCCAGATCGGAATCCGCCAGCAGCCGCGCGGCATGGTTGATGCGCAGCTCGTTGATGAATTCCGTGGGGCTCTGCCCGAGATACTTGCGGAAGGTTTTGCAGAGATACTCCGGCGTATAACCGGAAAGTTTCTGCATCCGTTTCAGTCCGGGGATGAAATTTTCGGGCTGCTTCATGCGTGCGCAGAGCATGTTCAGCCACTCCGGAGCGGCCGGATTCGCGGACCGGTCCGTATCCAGAAAACAGCGGGTGAAAAGCTGGAGCAGAAGCATCTTGAAGCGGATCTTCCGGAGCGACGGAGCAATATTCTGCGCATTCAGGTTCAAAAGCTGAAGAGAGAGGTCGTTCATCAGGCTTTCGGGCAGACGGCACACCGCGGGCAGAACACTTTCCGTATAGCGGTGCAGGAACTCGTCGTTTTCGAGATACTGGCTGAGCGTGTAAAAGAATTCAAGACAGAAAGAGAGCAGAAGCAGTTCACAGTGTTCGCCCTTCTCCGGCGGAAGAAAGCCGTGCAGATCGCTCGGACGGACAAACGCAACATCGTTCGCCTCCAGAAGCTGCCGCTCTCCGTTGACATGGTGGACGATTGAACCGGAGAGGATGAAAATCAGTTCGCCGAACTCGTGGGTGTGCGGAACCGTCCCGCCGGACGGCAGGGAGTGATAATGCAGATTGCCGCCGCTGGGAATCGACGTCTGCTTGTGTTCCCGGTTCCAGCTGATGGAATGAAACGAAACCTCCGCGCCGACAGCCGGGTTGATAAAATTGTCCAGTTCCAGAGTAATTGTCTGCATGATAAGTTAATATAGAGCAAAACTTTTCAAAATACAAGAAGATATTTTCCTTTTGCCAGCATAAATTACGACAAGAACAGAAAAACTGCTGCTCTTCTTCGACCACTCATCGCAGAAAAGCAAACAGCAAAACAAAACTAAACGCAACACGGTCGAAAAAGGAATCCGTAAAAAAGGAGATTGACCATGACTGATTTTGGAGCGCTGCGTACCGCAATCATCAAAGGAAAACGGAATGACGTGACCGCCATCGTTCAAGCCGCCCTTGAAGAAAAAGAGGACATCAATCGTCTTCTTGATGAAGGAATGATCCCCGCCATGCGGGAAATCGGCGACAAGTTCTCCCGGAATGAAGCCTATGTCCCGGAACTCCTCATCGCCGCCCGCGCCATGCAGACCGGTCTGGCTCTCATCGAACCGCTCATCGCCGCCAGCGGACGGAAATCCATCGGCAAGATCGCCATCGGCACTGTCAAGGGAGACCTCCATGCCATCGGCAAAAACCTCGTTGCCATCATGCTCAAGGGCGCAGGCTACGACGTCATCGACCTCGGAGTCAACTGCGACACCGCTAAATACGACAACGCCGTGAAACAGGGCGCGGACATCGTCGCATGCAGTTCCCTGCTTACCACAACCATGCCCTACATGAAGGAAGTCGTCGAACACTTCAAAGGCACCAATGTCAAGGTCATCATCGGCGGAGCACCCGTCACTCAGGCATTCGCCGACGAAATCGGCGCAGACGGTTACAGCGAAGACGCCAACGGGGCAGTCAAACTCGTGGATTCCCTCTACCACCGCGCCTGCTGACATCGCGCCATCCGAACAAACCTGGAGGCTGTCATGTCAGAACTCACTGGAAAAGAACGGGTTGCCCGGCAGCTGAAGCATCTGCCGGTCGACCGGATCGCCGCGATGGAACAATTCTGGACCCACACCATCTCCCACTGGGTGGAACAGGGAACCTTTCCTCCCGGCGAATCCCCGGAGGACCATTTCAATCTCGACATCGCCATGAACTGGACCTTCAACCTCAAGATCAATCCGGACATGCAGGACAAGCTCGTCGCCGAGGACGAGGACACCAGAACATTCCTCGACGGCAACGGCGCCACCATGCGCCGATACAAGGGCCATGACACCACTCCCGAACATCTCGGCTACTCCATCGCCGACCGCGCCGACTGGGAGGAAAAGGCAAAACCGTTCCTGACCCCCGAACGAAAGCGCATCGCCTTCGACACCTATCGCAGAGACAAGCGTCACTGCGAGGAGAAAGGACGTTTCTTCTGCTGGGCAGGCGTCAATGTCTTCGAATCGATCCATCCGATCTGCGGGCATGAAAACTTCCTCATGGGGATGGCGCTGGATCCGGACTGGGTCAAAGACATGGTCGAAACCTATGCCGACCTCTGGATCCATCTGATGGAGATCCTGATCGCGGAGGAGGGAAAACCCGATGGAATCTGGTTCTTTGAGGACATGGGATTCAAGGGACGCCCCTTCATGTCGCCGGAGATGTACCGGGAACTCATTCAGCCCGCCCATGCAAGGACCATCGCCTTCGCGCACGATCTCGGACTCCCGGTTCTCATGCACTCCTGCGGTTTTGTGGAACCGCTCCTGCCGGGCATGGTCGAAGCGGGAATCGACTGTCTTCAGGCCATGGAGGTCAAGGCGGGAATGGATCTCCTGCGCATCTATGACAACTTCGGAGACAAAATCGCTCTCATGGGCGGGCTCGACGTGCGTCCGATCACGAAGAACGACCGTCCCGGAATTCTGCACGAACTCGAAAGCAAAGTGCCGATCGTCATGCGGAAGAACGGTTTCATTCTCCATTCCGATCACTCCATCCCGGAATCGACGGACTATGACTGCTACCGCTATTTCCTCGAAAACGGACTCCGGATCGGGACCTATCATTCATGAAACTGGAACTGACCAGACGGGAAAAAACGGAATCTCTCGCGGATCTTCTGGAAACGCAGGGCTCTCCGCTGGATCTGCGCTGCGGAGGAAACGGGACCTGCGGACGCTGCCGCGTTCAGCTTCTCTCCGGAACCTATCGCATTGACGGAGAAGAGATTTCCGTTTCCCCGCCGGGCATCTCCGCCAAAGCCTGCCGGACGGTGCTGACGAGTGAAAACGGATGTGTCGAAGTTCCGGAATCCTCGCGCCGGTCCGTCTCGGGAAGCATTCTCGCGGACTGGACGGGAACGCCTCCGCCCCATATTCCGGAACCCGTGATCGGCATTGATATCGGAACGACCACGGTTGCCGCAGTGAAACTCGTCAATGGAACCATCGCCGCCCGCGCAAGCGCCTTCAACGGACAGAGCCGCTTCGGAGACAATGTCATTTCGCGAATCGTCCATGCCGGAAGTTCGCCCGAGGCGCTGGAAGAGGAACGGAAAGCCGTCGCAGACACCATCAACGAACTTCTTGCGGAACTGGATGCATCGGACTGCGTCCGCATTGCCGTTGCGGGCAACACGGTCATGAGTCTGCTGTTCCACGGAATTGATCCGACTCCGGTCGGAACGATGCCCTTTCTTCCGCCGACTCGCTGTTTCCCGATCCGCACGGCGCACGACTGCGGACTGCTTTCCGCGCCGCCGGCCATCCCCGTGCTGACCGTGCCGGCGATTGCCGGATATGTCGGAGGAGACCTGGTTGCCGGCATCGCCCGGACCAATCCGCAGCCGGGGGAGATGCTGGTGGACATCGGCACGAACTGCGAAATAGTCTTCCGGACATCCGAAACGATTTTCTGCACCGCCGCCGCGGCGGGCCCCGCATTCGAAGGCGGAGGAATTCCCTGCGGAAGCCGCGCCGTCGAGGGAGCCATCGACCACTTTTTCCCCGATGGAACATTTTCCGTGCTCGGAGGCGGAAACGCCAGAGGCCTCTGCGGCTCCGCCATGATTGATTTTCTCGCGGTCCTGCGCCGGAAAGAGCAGCTGAACGAATTCGGTCGTCTCCAGCCCGAAGCGGAACGGTTTGCCTTCACGGATTCCCTCTCGATCAGCGAAGAGGAAATCTCCCAGCTGCTGAAGGCAAAAGCCGCTGTCGCAGCCGGAATCCGGACCCTTGCGGATTACTGCGCAACACCCGTGAAGCGGATTCTGCTTGCCGGGGGATTCGCCCGCTATCTGGATCTGGCAAATGCCAAAGCCATCGGAATGCTGCCGGATCTCGACTGCCGGATCGTCGGCAACACCAGTCTGGCGGGCGCGGCGGAGCTGGCGGCAAAGCCGGAAATGCTTCCCGAACTGGAACGGCTTTCCGCCGAACCGCGCGAACTGCCGCTGAACACCCTGCCCGAATTCGAAAACAACTTTATTGATGGATTGATGCTGCCATGAAATTCAAAGTCATATCCTGCAATGTCTTCTCCCATGAGCTCAAATACGCGGCAATGGAATCGCCCCATCACCTGACCATTGAATTTCTGGAACTGGGAGAGCATGCCCATCCGGCGGAACTGCGGAAAAAACTCCAAGAAAAAATCGACTCCTCCCCGGAGTTCGATGCCGTCCTGCTCGCGTACGGACTCTGCGGAAGCGCCGCCGAAGGACTCTGCGCAAGGACCATTCCCCTGGTCATCCCGCGCAGTCACGACTGCTGCGGCATTCTCCTCGGGAGCCGCAAGCGCTTCGAAGAGATCTTCTCCCCGATGCCGAGCACGCCGTTCGGATCCATCGGTTTCGTGGAACACGGAGACTACTATTTCTCCGACGGGGAAATGATCCTCGGCGACGGATGGGAAGCACTCGTGGAACAGTACGGCGAAGAGGATGCCCGATACATCTACGAGGCAATGCATCCGAAACTCGACGGGGAACTCCGTCCGATCTACTTCATCCACACCCCGGAAATTCCCTGCGCAGAAGCCATGGAACGATGTCGGGAACATGCGGAAAAAGAAGGACGCCCGTTCGAAACACTGGACGGGTCCCTGCATCTCATCCGCGCTCTGCTCTCCGGGTCATGGAGCGATGAGGAATTCCTGACCGTAAAACCCGGCGAAGTGATCCGGCAGGTCGGCGACTGGGACCGGATCATCCGCGCCGTGCCCGCCCATTCAGAAAAAGAAGAAAACAAGGATACAGAATGATGACCCCCCGCGAAAATCTGTTGAGCATATGGAGGCGGAACGGTTATGAATCCGTCCCGGTCGATTTCGCCCTCT
>CALXMJ010000143.1 GCA_944389445.1 uncultured Victivallales bacterium
GGGAGAGGCGGCCGGTGTACTCGCCGCCCTCGCTGTACGGGTAAATCTTTCGCTCGCGCAAGTGCCGTATGAACTTGTCCGGCGGACGCTGTAAGCAGGAGAGAGGAGTCGTTATTCCGGAAAGATCCGCTTGCCGCCCCGTTCCGCCCGAAGGGAGAAATCCCGTTTTGCGATCGTAATCCGGAGTTCTCCCTTCCGGTCGGGAACCTGAACGATCCAGGAATCGTGCTCCTCCCGGATCGCAGCCCCCTTCCGGAGCGGGACGGCATCCGCAGTCTTATAAGGACGGATCAAAGTGATGAACAGCCCGTTCTCCGTCTTTGCCGGGGTGTCGGCGGTCAGATGATGCTGGACAAGTTTCAGATACGGCATCGGCGGAGGGTCGAACCTGTCGGTCTGACGCAGACGCAGCCCGGCAGGATGGAGGAACTCCACGCGGCAGTGGAAATCGCCGTTGTGCACACGGATGTCGTGCTGATCTTTGATCTCCATCCGGTTCAGCGCATGAAGATGCCAGTTGAAAATGGAAGGGGTCTTTGCTTCCAGCGTATCCACAATCAGAATCACGGAAGGTTTCAGAAAGAGAATCTGGCGGCGGAAGGAACGGAGACGGCCCTCATAGGATTCCGCGGCCTCTCCGCTGACGTAATCGGCTTCCCGTCCGGTGGAGAATCCGGTGATTGCGCCTCTCGCCGAACGCGACATCTTTTTCTGTCCGATTCCGTTGACCGTGATGTTGTTTTCGGATTTGGTCTCCCACATCCAGTTCCGGTGAAACTCGCTGGCCCAGTTGTCGCGCTGTCCGGAGCGGATCAGCAGACGCTCCCCGCCCATGCTCAAAAGGAAACTGTTGTTGGCATCGTAACCGTGACTGGTCGTACCGTTCGAAGGCGATGACTTGAACTGAATCTGCGTGTTCTCCTTCGCATCGGCAAGGGAGGTATTCAGAATTGCCAGTCCGTTTCCGCGGAACAGGCGCGAAAGCGGAAGATCGGTCGGAGCCCTGGACGGAACGGAGGGACGCGACGCCCGCAGAAACTCAATATAACAGACCTCCTTCTCCGCAGGCCCGATCCGGTCGGCATACCACTGGTAATACGGATTGCCGGAAAGCGAAGCAAGACTTTTCATCGTCAATGCGTGCTGGCGGCGTTCCAGATGGGCAAGATCCCCGAATCCGCCGCCCTGGGTAAACGGCGGCATCTGATAGAGAGCATAATCGCCGGTTCTCCGGAAAAAGGGTTTGCTGGAAATATCGATCCGGAAGGTATTCTGCAAAATGTCGGCCCACCAGAAAAAGCGGTCAAGATATTCCCGCCAGTACCAGATGCCCTCATGCCAGCCGCCGTCATCATCGCCCCAGACGGGATAGACGCAGAAATACACGTTCATTGCTCCGTCGATCCAGTCGGCCGCTTCGGGAATCTCGTTATAAAAGACCACGCCCGCTTCTCCGAGAAAGTGCCACAGCCGGTTTTTATGACTGTTGTACGGACGGTAGAAATGTCTCGGATACAGCATCCGGTATGCCTCCTCCCCGCGAATGCGGATCACCTTCCGGCAGAATTCGCGCTCCGGCTCCGAAAGCAGATCATGCACGAAACTGTACGTCCGGGAAAACCGGGAGAGATACGGCATTCCGGCCTCGTCATTGTAACGCATGGAAGTCGAACCGCGGGGATCCCACTTTGCGCATTCGAGCAGAATCCGTTTTGCGGCGTCGCCATACCGCCGGTCGCCGGTGATCCGCCACGCATACCCGAGTTCGGCGGCTCCGCCGAGCGTCTTCAGAATCCGCATCCGGTTGCCCCACCAGATCTTCTGCCACTCGCGGGAGAAACTTTTCACATTCGCGGGATACTTCGGCGGCTCCGAGGTGTCCAGCGGATTCTTCAGGTGTTTTTCGCAGACGGCAATCATGCGGTCAGCTTCCTGTTTCAGTCTGCCTTCCGCCAGTTTGCGAAATTCCGGAAGCTGTCCCGGCCGGATGAAAATCCGCGGATGTTCCGCCGGAATGCGCGAAAGCAGTTCCTTCTGTTCCGGTTTCGGATTGGAAACCGCATCGGAGGAAATTTCAAACCGGCGGACGGAACTCCAGTTTGACTTTCCTCCCCCTCTCCCTGCAAACCGGACACGCCAGAACCAGCTTCCCGGTTTCATCCCATGCGGAGGACAATACACATTCCAGCGAAGTCCGGAAACGGTCCGTGCATTTTTGAAATCGCCGCTTCGTGCATACTGCAGTTCATACGAAACAGCACCGGATTGATCTTTCCAGACAAATGGAGGCGGAGTCATCCGGCAGACCTCGCCGGACGCCGGACGGAACCCCCATTCATCGTCTCCCGGAGACGGTTCCTGAAACTTCAGCTGCGCGCCCAGAAAAAAAGGTCCTAGGACCAGCAGAATGAAAACAAATGGAATCTTCATGATGTTCCTTCTCCTGTCACTCAATTGTTTTCCCGTGTGGACCAGAAATAGCCGAGAATTGAATTATACCAGTAATTCTCGGGAATGATCTGCTGCTTCATCAGGACACAATGCCCATCGGCATAGGCGATATTCGCACCCATTTTTCCGGCGTGCCGCCAACTTCCGGTTCCCGTGGTGGCCGACATGACCACCTGCGCTTTCTCAATCGCGCCGGGATCAGGCGAATAGGTTTTCCAGATGGAGACATCAAAAAACGCCGCCCTTGCCGAGGGACGTCTGATTCTGGTGATTCTCATTTCCGGCCCTCCGACAGAGGAGGCAAATCCACAGCGCACCCCCTCGCTTCCGGCATTGATCCCGTAATGAATTCTCGAACAGGTGGGGGAAAACGGCACGCTGGAGGGACACGCAAATACTCCGCGCGGCAGAAAAAGATCCGTTCCGGATGTTTTTTTCGGATCAACCGCCTTCAGGGAACAGTTGTCATACGTCACGCTCCCCGTGGAATCCGCAGGAATTCCGGAGATAAAATTTCCGGCAAGAACATCCTGCCACTTCGCGGCATAGATGTTCCCCGCGGTCGGAAGATTCCGGCTGACTGCGGGAACCACATCGTTGTTCTGGGAAACATACATTGTCATCATCACTCCGATCTGTTTCAGATTCGAAGCGCACTGGATCTCACGCGCCTTGTCACGCGCGCTGTTCAGAGCCGGAAGCAGAAGACCTGCAAGAATGGCAATGATCGCAATCACCACAAGGAGCTCGATCAATGTAAAATTCCATCCGGTTCCGTGGAACGAAAAGAAGTGTGCCGTGTTTTTTTCTTTTTGTTTCATTCTGTCAATCCTCATTTTATTGTTTATTGGAATTCCGCAGTCTGTTTCAAGCCGTCTTTGAAGGCGGCAGACAAGTTCCTGCATCGACGAATTCATAATTGCGGACACAGGGTTTTTCCGGAGTTTCCCCCCGGATTTTCCGCAGGAGATATTCCGCCGCCTGCACGGAAAAATCCGCCACATTGATCCGGAAACAGGTGTATTCCCTGACAACTTTGAAGCGATCCTTCCTGTAAAGCTCGAAATAATCATCCAACACCACGACGGAGAGATCCTCCGGAACCCGGAGCCCGCAGATCTCAAGTCCGCGACTGACAAGCGGCTGAGTCAGGCCGCTTCCGATGACCACAGCATCAGGCCGTTCCGGTGAAGCGAAGTAACCGGACAGCCGCTCCGCCAGTGCGGATGTCACCACCCATTCCGGATTGACCGGAAGGCGCAGTTCCCACATCTTTTTCAGAAAGCATTCCCGACGGAACCGGTTGGGAATAATATCGTCGCGATCCAGCAGAAAACCGATTTTCGTATGCCCCAGCGAAGCCAGATACCGGACGGCATCGTCCATCAGATCCTCATTGGAATACCCGAACGAGTAATCGGAAAGCTCTTCCTGCACCGTGCTCAGCAGGAACAAGGGAACGCCTCCGGCATGGATCCGCTGAATCGCCTCGCGGGAAAAATTCCCCTGATTGTAGACAAGAAGACCGTTCAGGTGGTAGTCCGCGATCGTCGATTCCAGCTGATCAAAGGTCCGGATCAGCGGCAGGAGATCACATTCGTTCCGATGGCAGAATGTCCAGAGTTCACCGAAAATGCGTTTGCTGTAGTCATGAGGCTCCGCGACAAATCCGATCCGGGGACGCCGGAGCGGTTCCGGTTTCGCTATGTAGGTGCCCGATCCGCGCCTCCGGACCGCGTATCCTCTCGATTCCAGGTCGTTCATCACGGCAACCACCGTCGCCACCGAAAGACCCGTCTGCTTTGCAAACGCCCGCTCTCCAGGCAGACGCAGTCCGGGTTCCAGCGTCCCGTCGGAAATCTGGCGGATCAGCTGATCGGCAATCTGCCGGTACTTCGGTCCCTGTCCCGTTTCCGTCTCGAATGACAAATGCTTCATCTCTTCCTCAATATTTTCTCTGCTATCATTATACTCCAAAACAAAAAAAATGTCAATAGCACAGATGTAATTTTTCAAAAAATAATTACACCGGTGCAATTTGGAGAATCCATGAATCCGCTCTTCCGCCGGGAGACGGCAAGGGATGCGGAAAAAGAAAATTCGATCCTGAAGTTTCAGGGTTCAACTTGTAATTTCGGGTTTTTCCGTGTATATTTCCCCGAATTGAAAAGGCGAACATTCAACCAAACCAAACCCAAGGAGTAGAAAAATGCAATTTACTCATGAAGTCGAGCAGATGTGCTGCGTCGCCAAGGGGCCGAAGAACCCTCCCGCTCCGATTCCGCAGGAAGGCGAATGGACCCACGTCAAGGAAATCAACCAGATTTCCGGTCTTACCCACGGTGTGGGCTGGTGCGCCCCGCAGCAGGGAGCCTGTAAACTGACTCTGAACGTCAAGGACGGCATCATTCAGGAAGCTCTTGTGGAAACCATCGGCTGCTCCGGCATGACCCACTCCGCCGCGATGGCCGCCGAAATTCTTCCGGGCAAAACCATTCTCGAAGCGCTCAACACAGACCTTGTCTGCGACGCGATCAATACCGCGATGCGCGAACTGTTCCTCCAGATCGTCTACGGCCGCACCCAGACGGCGTTCTCCGAGGGCGGACTCCCCATCGGCGCCGGACTCGAAGACCTCAAACAGCTCCGTTCCATCACCGGAACCATGTACGGAACCAGCGCAAAAGGCGTCCGCTACCTGGAAATCGCGGAAGGATATGTCACGGGACTGGCTCTTGATGAAGAAAACAAAGTCATCGGTTATGAATTTGTCAACCTCGGCAAGATGATGGAAGCCGTCAACTCCGGCAAAGAGGACGTTCTGAACATGCCGGTCAAGGATTTCGTCAAGAAGTTCCAGAAGACCTACGGCCGCTTCGCCGACGCTGTGAAAGTCATCAATCCGCGCAAAGCATAAGGAGTAGTCATCATGCCATTGTTTGAAAGCTATGAACGCCGGATCAAACAGATCAACAAATTTCTGAATGATAACGGAATCGCTTCCATTGAAGAAGCGGAAAAAATCTGCAAGGACAAAGGCCTCGACATCTATCAGCGGGTCAAGGATATTCAGCCGATCTGCTTTGAAAATGCCTGCTGGGC
>CALXMJ010000144.1 GCA_944389445.1 uncultured Victivallales bacterium
TTTGAACCTGCCGGATCACTTCCTGCCGGGAGATTTCCGGTCCGCGGGAGGATGGAGTCCCTCTGATCAGCGTTGGCAATTTGGCGAGATACTTTTCTTTTGCCTCCCGGTCGGCGTGTGCCTGATAATGCCGGGTCATTTCCGGACTCATGTGTCCGAGAATCGACTGAACAACCGGAAGGGGAATCTGATAGCATCCGGCAAGATAAGCGAAGGTGTGACGCAGACTGTGCACGTCGCGAATACTGACAGCATGAGAACGGCCTTCCACTCTTCTGGTTGTCTGAATGCCGAGATCTTCCAGAAACGATTTGAAACGATAGGAAATTCCGGATGGATTAGTCTGATACATTTTCGCATGTTCCGGCAACACATATTCTTCTTTTCCGGAACGAGAGAATTGTTCGTGCAGAAAATCCGCCAATGGCGGCAGGACTGGAATATCCAGGAGAGCTCCTGTCTTTCTGCGTTTCCGAGTGATCCAGCCCTGATGAATTTCTGACCATTTCAACAGACAGATATCCCCTTCGGAGAGCCCGGAACAGATCCCGATAATGAAAATCGGTCGGACAAAGTCATTGAGATTTTCTCCGATCAAGCGTAATTCCTCCGGAGTAAACGCCTCGCGATTTTCCGGTGTTGTCTTCTGAATCGGCAGATCAAAGGGATTGTTCAGAAGTCCGGCATCCTCTTTCAACCATGTGAAGACACTCTTGCAGAGCTTGAGATATTGATTCTGTGTTGTCGGAGAAAGATGTTCTGTGGAACGATAGGAAATGATTTTCTGAGTTGCAGAGGAACGAAAAGTTTTTTCCTTGCTGAAACGTCCATTGCTGCGGATTTCAGAAAGATATTCCTCGGCATGATTCCGTGTGATTTCAGCAAGATTGAGAACTTCCGGATAACGGGATCTCATGAACGCGCAGAAATCCTCCCAGATTCGCCGGTTCTGTTTTGCGCGGCTGGTTCCCGGCAGCTTGGGACGGGGCTTGCTTTCATAGAGCGCATATGCCTCATTCAAAGGAATTGTTGTACTGCCTGTCAATTCCTGACGGAAATTTTCAACAAGAGCGGTTGCGGTTTTCTGAGAAGCGAGTTTTTTAACAAATTCCTTCTTCTCTTTTTCATAGGCGAGTGCCGCCCGTTCCGTGGTGCAGCCTTCACAGACTCCACGATAACGTTTTCCATCCTGAGAGAAATCGTAATGGTATTCCGCCGTAGTGCCGGAACTGGTTTTTCGCTTAGCAACGCTCATGCAGACAAAAATTCCTTTTTCTTACCCTTTGTTTCAGATAATATCCCTTCAAAGGAGTTTTGTCAAGCAGAGTATGCCACATTTCTGCCACATTTTCTATATTTTTTGCATCTTTTCATTCTAAATACTACACACTGGCAGTGTGGGGGTCAGGAGTTCAAGTCTCCTATACTCCACCATTTTTTAATCTTAATTAAAAAAGGTCACAAAATGAAAACTCTGATTGTTTTTGCTGTTGCCGCCGCTATGACAGTTCTCTTGAGTGGATGCGTTTGGATCGCCTGATCCCTTATCCTTTTTTGATTTGTTCCCTTATTGAAGCCGCTGATTCCAGCGGTTTTTTATTTTATTGGACTTTTCCGTCATTACTCAACCAAGTGTGCGAAAATCAACGGTCAGGAAAAATGGAGGCGAAGATCGTTCCTTTTCCACGTGTTTGATCTTCGGACCTTTTCGTACAACCGCTTCCCGGCAGAATTTGCTGAAAATGGCAAGCATGAAATTCCGGCTGGAAGCAAGCTGACATCCGGAACTGATATTTAAAGTGGAATCCGCTCTTCACAAAAGGGGAAACGATACCGCGATCATTGCCGTTCTTCTTCGAATATGGCGAAGCGGTATCATGGAGCCTTCGGAGGCTTTGTACTCAAAATAAATGCCGTCCGTTTATTTGAAGAAATGAGGCATCGAAACAAAGTACGGTACCTCTCGGGACGGCGGAAGTCCTTCGAAACAATTTGAGGCGATTTTCGGGAACGCAGAAGAAGCAGAATGTTATTTGTCCTGTTTTTCCTGATTGTATTTTCGTGCCAGAGCGACGATTTCCAACAGTTTTTCCTTCTGAACTTCTTCCGGGAGATCTCCGAATGTGTCCAGAAGAATCCGCTGGTCCGTGCTCAATTCCAAATACTTTGAGCCCAGAGACACCGGTTTCTGCGGTTTTTTCCCAAGATAGGGTTTGATCAGCGGATACATCTTCGTCCATGTCTCATCCTTGATGGATTGCGTTTCTTTACGAAGATATTTTGTAACCGTATCCGCACTCACATTTGCCAGCTTGGCGAATTCGGAAACGGATTCATAGCCTTCTGTAATGCATCTGTGAAGCGCTTTGACAATATCATCTGTAAGTTTCATCCTGATATTCCTCCCTGTGAGAAGCTCTATTTAAATTATCATTTCCCAGTGACGAATCAAGCCGGAAATGAAAAATAAATATGATTCAACCTTCCTTTTCTGTCAGAATACATTCCATTCCGTACCTCTGCAAAAATGACAGGCTGGGAAGACTCTTCCGGCAGATGCCGTCCGCGGTTCCATTCTATGTCCGTCTCTGTCTGTTGTTCCGCAGACGTTCCTTGGCGTCCGCGAAGAGTTCCAGGGAAAGTCCGGAACCGATGAAATCCAGCAGCATGATCGCCAGGGGAAACAGCATCGCGGAAAGAATCGCTGCAATTACGGCATCCGCACCGGCATCCAGAATTGATTCCCATGTAAAACCTCCGTCTATTACCGCAGGCGGAAACTGCGCAAGAAACGGCAGAATCGCTCCCGGAATAATCAGCAGAGAGATGGAATCCGTTTCCGTCTGATGCAGCCAGAGAACAGCAAAGCAGACAATCAGAAAAAGAAAAGGAACCGTCCAGGGATTTGCGGCTCCCAGACAGAAATCCAGAACGCATCCGCCGGTAAATGCAACGGCAAATCCGCACGGCGCTCCGAAAACATAGGCGGAATAAAAGACCAGAGGTGCCAGCAGCATCACTTTGAATCCACAGGATTCCGCAAGCACTTCTCCGAGAATTGCCGCAAAGGAAAACAGAAACAGATAGCAGAAACGGGTCATTGCGGAATCTTTCTCGTATAAACCGCAAGAAATTTTACGGCGTCCATCTCAATAAACGGTTTCATTTCCACCTCGGCGAACATCTGGTCGCGGATCGTCGCAACATGGCCTGACGCATTCCGGATCACAGTTCCGACCGGCAAGCCATGCGGCGTATGAGAGGAAATCCCGGAGGTCGCCACAAGTTCTCCTTCCGCATAGGTGCCGTCTGCCGGCAGATATTTAATCATCGGACGGCGGGAATACGAGGCCAGTTCGAGTCCGCCGCAAAGACGCGATGCCGCCAGTATCACGCTCAGATGACATTCATCGGAATACAAGGTGATGACCGTCGCCGTATGCCTGGACACTTCCTTGATCCGTCCCACGACGGCGGCTCTTCCCGTCTGGTCCGGCGCAACAACGAGATCTCCCGGAGCGATACCGTCCTTCTCCCCCCGGTTGATGACAAACCGTTCCCGCCAGGAGGCAACCGCTCTTGTCAGGATTTCCGCAAATACCGGTTCGTATCCGGTTTTCCGGGGAATGGAGAGCAATGCCCGGAGTTTCCGGTTCTCTTCCGACAAGTCTCTCAGCAGGGCGTTTTCCGTTTCCAGACGATTCTTTTCCCGGGCCGTTGCGGCCAGACGGTCCGCCAGCGTGCGTTTGGAGTTCAGCATCAGCCCCGCCGCTGCGGCTTGATCCTCCGCTTTGACTGCACAGGCAAAAAACGGACTCATAAAATCCCGGGAAAATCCCGAAAATATCCGGCGGAACGAACGATATCCCGCCAGAATGACAACGATGGAAACCAGAACAATGCCTATGAGATAAGCTCCATGCATGGTTCTGGCTAATTTTCTTTTTTCATTCAGCGGATCATCCAGCATCATTTCATTCCCGTTCGTTTTGCATAGTTGTCGAGAACTTCAAGAGCCCGGTCGGAGACCGCTTCGGAACAGGTTTTTTCAGAAAAACTCAGAGAGTAGCGTTTCCCGACCGGAATCAGACGCCGCTCGGCATCTTTGAGAATATTCTCCGTCAGACTCTGAATTTCAAGCGCCTGAAGAAATCTTTTTTCCGCTGAAGCGATCCGTTCCGCCGTTTGCGGTCCGCCGCCAGCATTCCGGAGAAGCGTGATCTCATTGATCAGTCCGGAAAAGGCTTCTGTCACCTGTGGAGGAGAGGTATAGAGCAGTTCCGTCAGGCGCACCAGAGTCTCCGAAAGCTGAAGCTGCAGATCAATCTCCGGTTTCCCGCGCAGTGATTTTGCCAGCTCCGTGACGGATACTGTCCGCGTGTTCCCTTTCGCATCCCGGACACTGATCCCGACCGCCTGCCGATAGGACGTTTCCAGATAGGAAACGGAGATCGGCAGAAAACGGCTCAGCAGCATGCGCTCCGCCTCACGACGGAACCATTTGTCCAGATCAAATGCGCCGTCCGTCAGTACAAAGCGACCGAATTTCCTTTTTCCGTACTCCGCCAGATGGGGGAGGAACAACTCTCGGAACAAGGCATATTGACTGATTTCCGGATTGGCGTAAATCCCTGCCAGATAACGTTCCAGGAGTCCCTTTCTCATGGCTCCGGAATGAACGCATTGTTCCAATACAATCTGAGCCCATTCCTCGTACATGGTGCGGGAGAAACCGTCGGCTGCATCGGGAGCGGTTTCAATGATGTCTTTCAGTTCGGGAAAGACTCCGTGCGAAGCGAGAGCGTAAGCCGCGGGAAAGCGTCCGAACCTGAGATTCCGGAGCGTCCAGGATGCGGAAGCCGTCCGGCGGGCGATTCCGGCAAAGACCCAGGAGTGCGGTACCCGCTCCTGCTGTTCCAGAGAGAGCCCGAGACGGGAAAGGAGGGTCCAGCGAGCCATCTGTTCGAGTTTGCGCGGGTCTTCGGACCATGCGGAAAAACGTTCCGGCAGAAATATCTGAATCTTATTCCCCCGGTCTTTTTCCACCTTGAAACTGCCTTTCCCGTCCGGGGGAGGGACATTGAATGCACAGAGTATTTCATGCGGAAGTCCTTTGGTCACCCTCGGCAAAAAGAGTCGCGCAATGTTTCTGAAACGGAATGCAAGGGTCTGGGAGTAATAGGAGTCTCCCGGCACAGCGGCATTCTCATCCAGAAATTTGAATTCATAGGATTCCTGCGTCCATGCCGCGGCAAAGGCGGAAAACAGGAACAGCACCGTCAATTTCAGCTTCATACATTTCATCCGATTTCTTGAGCCTTAAATTTACACGTTCCGGCCCGTTTTTGCAACTTGGGAAAAGGTGGGAAAAAGAATTTTCTGCGGAATTCGGATCAATAAAACGCGGTGTGATACCACAATCGCGTGTTGTGTGTATCACACCGCTTCTAAAAAACTGCCGCCATCCGAAACCCGGCATACACCCGTTTTTCCTTCGGTGCGGCGTTTCCCGCGATGCGAAACCTGATGTCGATTGGTATGTATGGATTCCAATGACTTTCACATCGCATTTCCCCGACTGAGCTTCAGTTTTCCAACCGGATGTTAATCTCCATTTTTCAGTCTGCTATCCGCAGAAACCGGCGATTCCCGCCGTTGAGTTTGAGTTTCCGGCTGAGCGGATCACCTACTCTCGCATCAGTCTTCCTGTGAGACAGAACTGTCAAAGATGATTACAGCTCCTTTATTTTATGGTTTGTACCTGATCGATTCTTATCTTCCTTCTGTCTCCAATATACATTATACCACAAAAAATCAAAAAGTCAACCCCTGAAAGTTAAAAAAAATAAATTTTTAAGGTTTTTTAGGTGTAAGAAGCCGAAACTCTTCCTTTCACGATGTTTTTTTCCTGTACTTTTCTGCGGATGGAGGGAATTCGCCTCCCTGTTTCTGAGGCTGTTGCGATGAGGACCGGTTCGCTTCTCCCGGCTTTTTACCGGAATAAACCGTTTCCGTCGAACATTTCCCGTTTCGGCTTGTCTTTAGAAGCATACGAACGCATGCTTTCCAAGAAATGAACAAACAGGAGGAAAAGAATATGAGTCAGGAAGAATTACAGAAACTTCAGAGAGATATCGTAGAGGCTTCAGCGTTTATCCGTCCGCTGAAAACGGAAATGAGCCGTATCGTTGCCGGACAGAACGTCCTGATTGATCGGCTGATTGCGGCGATGCTGTCGGATGGACACGTCCTGCTGGAAGGTCTGCCGGGTCTTGCCAAGACTCTGGCGGTCAAGACGCTTGCCCAGTCGCTTGACGGCGATTTCTCGCGCATTCAGTTTACGCCGGATCTGCTTCCCGCGGATGTCGTCGGCACCAGCATCTACAATCCCGCCGAGCACAGTTTTTCCGTGAAGAAGGGACCTGTGTTTGCCAACATCGTGCTTGCCGATGAGATCAACCGGGCGCCTGCGAAGGTACAGAGCGCATTGCTGGAGTGCATGCAGGAAAAGCAGGCAACGGTCGCCGGAACCACTTTCAAAATGCCGGAACCGTTCCTTGTGCTTGCCACGCAGAACCCGATCGAACAGGAAGGCACCTATCCGCTTCCTGAGGCGCAGATCGACCGTTTTCTCTTCAAGCTCCGGATCGACTACCCGAACCGGGAGGAGGAACGGCTTGTAGCGGAACGCATGGGGCATCCGGAATGCTTCCCGAAGGCGATGCCCGTCGCAAAACTCGCCGATATCAGCAGCGCCAGAAAATGGGTGGACAAAATCTACATGGACGAGAAGATTCTCGATTATATTCTGGATATTGTCTGGGCGACCCGTCCGAAACGTCGTCAGGAACTTTCCCAGAGACAGTCCGGCGCGAAACTCGATGAAATCGAAACGATGGTTGAAGTCGGTGCTTCTCCGCGTGCGACGATCGCCCTTGTGATCGCATCCAAGGCGATGGCGTTCATGGAAGGACGCGCCTATGTCGTTCCGCAGGATGTCAAAAACATCGCGCACGACGTTCTCCGCCACAGAGTCATTCTCTCTTACGAGGCCGAAGCGGAAAACCGCACGCAGGACGACATCATCACCGGAATTCTCAATGAACTTAAAACACCCTGATGCGGCCTGAGGAACTTCCTGAATCTCCGAATGAAAGGAACAGAAAATGCTGGCAAGGGATCTGATAGCCAAAGTCAGGAAAATCGAGATCAAGACCCGGAAGCTCGTGGAGGAGCTCACCGGAGGCGCGTACCACAGCGTCTTCAAGGGCCGCGGAATCGAATTCAGCGAGGTGCGTGAATACACTCCGGAAGACGATGTCCGCGACATCGACTGGAACGTCACCGCCCGCATGGGGACTCCGTATATCAAAAAGTATGCGGAGGAGCGTGAACTCACCGTCATCATTGCGATTGACGCCTCCGCTTCGGTGTTCTTCGGTTCCGGCGAAGCGACAAAGCACGACAAAATCGCGGAAACCGCGGCGCTTCTCGCGTTCAGCGCGATCCGCAACAACGACAAAGTCGGACTGCTGGTCTTCACCGACAAGACGGAGCTTTGGCTTCCGCCGCGCTCCGGTCGTTCGCATGTCCTGCGTCTGATCCGCGAACTGCTGGCCTTTGAGCCGCAGTCAAGGCAGACGAATATCGGTTCCGCGATGGATTCCCTGATCCGGAATCTGAAAAAGCATGCCGTCGTCTTCATGATCAGCGATTTTTTTGACGCTCATTCCTATGAAAAGCCGATGAAGATTCTCAACTCCAGGCACGATCTCATCGCGGTCCGGGTTCTGGATAAAACAGAGCTCGAACTGCCTTCGATGCCGATGCTGGAACTTGAGGATTCCGAAAGCGGCGAAACGGTCTTCTTCGACGCCTCTTCCGCTTCCATGCGCAATGATTACGCAAATGCGGCGGCGGAGGGCCTCGAAGAGGAGGTCGAAACATTCAACCGCGCCAAAGTCGATCTGGTCGATCTCCGCTGCGACGAAGATATGGTCAGGCCTCTGATGGCGTTTTTCCGGAATCGGAAATTAAAGAGAGGATAAGTTCACAATGAGACGAAATTCATCGATACGAAACCGATTCGTCCGGGCGCTTCTGATCGTTGTGCTTGTTCTGATTGCCGCAGCCGTGGCTTTCGGAATTGCGGTCGCGGTGAAATACAATGCCTGCGCGAAATCCGGAGACAGGGCTGTGATCGAACAGGTCGTGTCCCTGTCGGCCGACAGGGACGTTCCGCTAGGCAGGAACATTCATGCTGTTTCCAAAGTCCGGATTCCGTGGGGCAGACGGCTGGTCTCGTTTGACGTTGTCCCCGGGAAGGGCGCGCAGCTTGCGGGGGCTCCGGAGTATGTCCGGGAATCCATCGGCTGGGGATCGACCCTCTGGCGGCTCAATGCCGTCATGCACGCGTATCGTCCGGGGCTCATTGAGCCGGGAACCATGACCGCCGTGATTGAGGGCGGCGCAGACGGAAGACAGGAGCTTTCCATGTCCCTGCCCGGTTTTTCGGCAAAGGCGCTTCCCGTTACCGACAGGGATGAACTGGTGACCGCGGGGAAAATTTCCGGTCCGGAACCCGCCGTGAAGAAACCGGTCCTTGTCCTTGCGCTGCTTGCGGTCCTGGTGATCGCCGGGGTCCTCTGGATTCTGTTCCGCCGCAGAGCGGTTCGGAAGCAGGCTCTTCCGCCGTGGACCGTTGCCCTTGATACGATCGGGCACATCCGCAGCGATCTGCACAACGGCAAGGCGAACGCCGCATCCGCGATCGTTTCGCTGACCGACGTGATCCGCGGTTATCTGGAGGTGCGCTTCCGCCTCCGCGTCGAACACCAGACTACGCGCGAATTCCTCGATGACATTCGGGATGGCGGTCCGCTGGATTCGAAACAGAGCAGTTTCCTGAAAGAGTTCCTGAATTCCGCCGATATGGTGAAATTCGCCCGGGCTCCCGCCGATGTAATGCTCTTTGACGAAGCCGCCTCACGGGCGGAAACCCTGGTCCGCGAAACGGCGGTCGCGGAACCGGAAAATGGAAAGGAGACTCAATCATGACGGCATTTGCCCATCCATGGCTTCTGGCGGCGGCGCTGCCGGTCCTGCTGATCGCTCTATATGCGTGGCGCAGGAAACAGCCCGGCATCAGGGTCCCCTCCCTGAACGCGGTGAAACTCGCCGCGTCGAAGTCGAAAAAAAGAAACTGGAAACGTCTGGTTCCGTTCCTGCTGTATACGGCTGCAATGCTTCTTCTGGTGGTTGCGCTGGCGCGTCCCAGGGAGGGGCTGGAACAGATCAACCGCAGAGCGGAGGGAATCGACATTATTGTCGCTCTGGACCTTTCGGGCAGCATGCAGGCGATCGACATCCCGCGCGGCATGGCCCGGAACCGGATCGAAAGCGCCTTGAACAATGGAAGGCTGAAGAGCCGGATCGTCACGGCGAAAAAGGAGATCGCAAAATTCATTGAAGCGCGTCCGAACGACCGCATCGGGTTGATTGCTTTCGCTCCTCTGCCGTACATGGCATGTCCGCCGACACTGGATCATGCATGGCTGATTGCGAATCTGGAGAATCTCGACGCGGGTGTGATCGGCGATATGACAAACATCGCAGGCCCGATGGCGTCCGCCGTTCAGCGGCTGAAGGACTCCGAGGCAAAACGCAAGATCATTGTCCTTTTTACCGACGGCAGCAACAATGTCGACGCGAAAGTGACGCCCCGGCAGGCGGCAAAACTGGCGAACACCTTTGACATCACGGTCTATACCGTCGGAATCGGTTCCGGTTTTTCGGTCGTGCCGCAGGAAACATTCGCCGGACGCACCTTTGTACCCGTGCAGAATGATTTCGACGAGCCGCTCCTGAAGGATATCGCCTCCTCCTCCGGAGGAAAATATTACCGGGCGGAGGACAGCGAAAGCATGGCCGCCGCCATGAAGGAGATTGATTCTCTTGAAAAAACCTCTTTCGAACAGCAGACGATCGTCAACTGGCGCGAACTCGCACCTGGATTCATTGCCGGAGCTCTCGCCTGTATGCTTCTGGCTTTTCTGCTGGAGAACAGCGTGATGAAACGGATCCCGTAAAGACGGGCATCCGGATTCTTCTCCCCCCGTCCGGTGTCTCCCCGGACGGGGATTTTTTTTGTCCTTGAGAAGACGGTTTCCCCTGTGGGCATTTCAGCTGTGCCGGAGCGCGGAGGGCGGTTTCCCGAGCCGCCGGGTGATGACTTTTGTAAAATAATTCGGGTCGCGGAACCCGGTGCATGAAGCGATTTCCTTGATGCTGTACTCCGTGTCATTCAGCAGGCGCAGGGCCTCCTGGACCCGGAAGGAGAGAAGATACTCGATCGGCGACATGCCGCAGCACCGTTTTATCAGCCTGGTCAGGCTGGAGCGATGGATTCCCATTTTTTCCGCGATGGTCTCAATTTGCAGATCGGGATCCTGGAAGGAATCTTCCAGCAGTTCGCGGAAGCGGCGGAGTCTGCCGTTTTCCTCCGGTTCGGCTCCGCCCATTGCAAGGGAGAGCATTTCATATGCGGTGGCTCCGGCGCGGAATTCTCCGCGGGAGGACGTGTCGCGGAGTTCTCCCGAAAGACGGTTGAACAGCTCAACGGGACAACTTCCCGCATGCCGGGGAGAACGGTTCAGCTGAAAAAGACGGATCAGAAGATCCGGATCGGGACCATCGATCGTGAGCCAGTAATATTCCCAGTGGGATTCCGCACGGATGCGGTGGCAGTCGCCGGGAAAGTAGAAACAGACATCTCCGGCATTCAGGAATGCGGGCTTGTCCATGCAACGGAATTCCCCTGTGCCGGAAACGCACCAGAAGAGTTCCAGAAAGTTTTTCCTGATCGGGTTGTCCCTCCATCCGGATGGGACGATATAATGTCCCATCGAGCGTGCATGAATCAATGCCGGAATCGAACCCGAACGGTATGGCCGGTAAATGGAATGAAGCATTTCACGGATTCTCTTGTGCTGTTGATGTGCGCAACAAAATTACCTGTTATAATACAGGATTCCCCTTGTGATTTCAAGCGGAATATGCTAAAATGATTTACAGAATGACTCCATCAACAGAAAGGAATTCGGAAAATGAAAAAAGGACCGAAAGTCGTTGTCATCGGTGCCGGAAGCTACTTTTTCGGCAAGCCGGTCATTTACAACATGGTGACCAGTCCCGTGCTGCGGACGGGAACCCTGGCGCTGGTGGATACGAAGCCGGAAGTGCTCGACACCATGATGCAGCTCGCGGACCGCGCACGGAAACACGCGGGCGTCGAACTGGAAATCGTCGGTTCGACCGATCGGAAAGAGGTGATGAAAGACGCCGATTTCGTCGTGCTTTCCTTCTCCTTCCGCAACGCATACTATCGCGAACTGGATACGCGGATCTCGAAGAAATACGGCGTGACCATGTGTTCGAGCGATACAATCGGTCCCGGCGGAATTTTCCGCGCGCTCCGGGAACTGCCGGAGGTGCTGCGCATTGCCGATGATGTCCGCCATCTCTGCCCGAACGCGTGGCTCATCAACTTTGTCAATCCGACCTCCACGCTTGGGATCGGACTCATGCGCCATGCTTCCGATGTAAAGAGTTTCGCACTTTGCGACGGCAACCATTCTCCCTATGTCCGCGCCATGTTTCTCCGCCGGACCGGAGTCACGGAGAAGGAGGTCCTTCCGATTGATCCGGAGATAGATGCGAAGTTCGATCTCCAGATCGCCGGAGTCAATCACTGCACCTGGGTCCTCAAATGCGCCTACGATGGAAAGGATCTGATGCCGAAACTGTACCAGTCCGTCAAGGAGGAGGCGGAACGGGAGTATGACACTCGCCCGAGCGACAAGGCGAAGCCGCGCCTGAACATGAACTACGCGCTTCAGTTCATGG
>CALXMJ010000145.1 GCA_944389445.1 uncultured Victivallales bacterium
AATGGTATCATCTTTGCATAAATCAAAACCGAAATTCTCCGTTTTTTGGGGACTTGGGACACATGGTTTCTGCGTAAAATCATAAAAAACAGCGTAAAACAGAGAAAAGTTCGCTGTTTTTTATGGGTATCATATTTGGAGAAATCAAGACGAGTTTCGGAGTGTGTTTTCACAAGTTCTCTTTCTCCAATCGATTATGACTTTCCCAATCCATGTGTCCCGGACACGAGACAAACGGAGAATCAGGGAATCTGCATCGGAAATGGTGGCGAACGGAGAATCTCCGTTTTTCTCTGATTTTGCAAGTCGTTGAAAATCAACGCACAAAACTGGAAAATAAAAAAGCCGAACGGTGTGTCCGTTCGGCAAAGGAGTAAAAAAATGGTGGCGCATTTTTCTACGAATCAAAACTCATTCTCTTCTCAGCAACTCTTTGACTATAAAAGGCTCTCATCGGACACATGGATTTTAGCGTTAATTTATGCACTTCATTCATTATGGAGAATACATTCTCCGATGACACGCAGAAGAACCATTAAGCGTAACGTCATAAATAATTGAATAATAAATCCTGCCAGATACCAATGCCGATTTTAGGATTGACTGCCAGTTTTCCAAATGTCCATGCCCCGATCACTTTTCGGATTCGAGAAATGATTTCTTCACAACCACCACTGATAGCTTTAGGCAAAGAGCAGACATGTGTATATTGCCTCATTGAAAGAAGTCCTAAATTAAGAGAGTCATTGGAAAGAAGAGAGTATGGGTACGAAAATATTGCGAGTATTTCTATCGCAGACATTTTTTAGACTTTTTTTTAGAAGAAGTGAAAAAAATCCCGGAAAAAAATAAAAAGAGAATCTTAATGATTGTAGAGCTGAGAGAAATCATGATTCTTCAGCAGAAATAAAATCAGAAAGGAATTGTTTTATGAACAAGGCTCTATGGGTAGGTTCTCTCTTTGTTATCGCACTTCTCGTCTTGGTAGATTTCTTTCCGTACACCCGTGTACAGGGGATAAAAATCACAAGAGCGGGATCGGAGATCTCACGAAATGATAGAGCTGAGCTCTGTCGTAAACTGGATAAGATTCACGCTGCGTACAATTTTGACTGTGATCAGATTCTGGCTGAATTTTTTAAGGATTTGGAAAATACGGTCTCTCCGGATTTTGCCCGTGCGGAACGTGCCGTCCCGGGTGTGGTCAAGAAGATGAGCGGTTTCCGTGTTTGTGTTAAGCTCTGCTATAAGCTGGCAAAAGACAAGCTGAAAAAAACAAATGACTTTCGGGATGCCTATCAGGACATCTTGAATGATCCGATTATTCAGCCATGTCTGCGTGCGAATGCGGCAGCATCCGGAAAGCTTCAATTGCTTGAACAGCGTCTTCGCGAGAGATCTCTGCGGTATGCAGAGGAAGCCGCCTCAATTTGCAGTACGCCCGATTTGGAGGGGAAGCTTCCTGACGCTGATCTGGAGCACCTTCAGCAATGCATGGATGCGTTTATTGCAGATTCGCAAAAATTAAACGTTCAGAAGACGGTTGTTGCCGCGGCTGGAGCTTTTGAAGTGATTTTTATTCGTCAGACCTGTAACTCGCTGATGAAACTCTTTGCAAAACCGGTATTTAAAATCTGCAGTTCCCTGGGAATTGCCGGCATTTGTTCGGCTGCGGATGGTCCTTTGCCGATCGGCGATTTTGCAGGAGGAGTCATCACGATCGGCGGGTTAGCCTTGACAGCATGGGATCTTTATGATATGACTGTCGCCATGCCGAAAAAACTCCGTTCGGAACTGCGGAATGGAATTATACAAACGAAACGGGAACTTCTGAAAGAAACCCGGAATCAGGCAAGGAAAATCGTGGACGCGTACCATCAGTCCGGGAATTCTCTTCATGCACAATTGAAACAGAAGTTGTAAGGAGGGGAACGAATTGAAATTTCCGTGCTGAAACATCCGAAGAATCGTTTTTTCCAATGGGAACCCGAGAGGAAAACAGTCTCGGGAAACGGTTCTTCCAGTATAAAAATAAAAAGAGGAGTTTTGTATGAAACAGTGTTTTGGTGTGCTCAGGATCATTCTTTTTTCTGTTGTCTGTTTGTCCGCACAAGCTGCCGGCGTGAGATTGCTTGCTTCCAGTGTGGATGAATGTCTGGAAATGGCGGCCAGACGAAGTGGACGTGTTTTAAGTGAAGGGACAAAGATCCAGTTGAAGCGGAGTATGTTGAAACTCTCCAGCGAATACGGGGATGATGTCTGCAAACTGGTTCGCGAGGGTGGTCTGGAAATTCTGGAACAGGGCGTTCGACACGGAGATGAGTTCTGGAAATGCTGTAAAGCGGTTCCGGGGGCGTCCAGAAGTCTGGCTCTGCATGCGGATGAGTTGCTGCCGCTGACCCGCAGGATCGGAAATGACGTTCTTCTTCTGGAATCAAAGGTGCCCGGTTCGGCGTTGCGCGCTGTCCGGTTATTCGGCGATGATGGAATTCCCATGCTAGCAAGACACTCCCCCGAAGATATTTCCAGATTCCTCGGATATGCGGCAAAGGCGGATTCGCCCGCTACGGGAAAACTTCTTCTGGAAGCGGGGACAAAGTCAAAAAATCCATCCAAATTTCTGGATGCTCTGAACTGGAAACACATTATGGCCGGAGGAGTTTCTGCTGCCGCGATTATTTCCGCCTATCAGGTTTCCGATGGACTTCGGGAGGCCGTAAAAAATCCTGCCGTTGCGGAGAATATCATCCGTTCCTCTCTGGCTCCGGTTCGCTATGGACTCTATCTGCTGCTGACAATCCTCCTGTTTCCCCTGGGGATCAAAGGTCTCTGCCGGGGGATTTCCGTCTGGAAGAAGCGGAAAGGGCAGTCCTCCGGAACGTGATTTTCCACTTTCAGAAGCAGGAATGTGTTCTGCCCGCCAGAAAAGGATTCCTTGCTATTTTTATAAAACGCATTACTGTAAAAAACAATGAAAAACATCCTGTGCGGTTTTGATTGTTTTTCATTTTTTGCACTCCATTTTTGGGGATTTTTACAAAAGATGTTCTTGTTCTAATAAAAAAGAGACAATCCTAAAAAAGAAAGAAGGTTTTAAATGATGACACAACAGAAAACTCTCCCGGAAAAACGGATGGACGCGCTTGCGGACCTCCACATCAATCCCACCCATAAACTCAGGAAAGATGAATCGCCCTATTTTCTTCTCTACCTGAACTATGCCGTCAACAACATCTGCGATATCACGGGAATTAGTCAGTTTATTAATCAGGAATTCAGGGCTTGTCAGGAGATCAAGCAGAAGGGAACGGCAGTGATTCGGAAGCTGGCGAACTTCTTCTGGCTCTTTCAGGCAGAGGACCCGGTGCGCGATTTCCCCGATTATGAAGAAAAAACTCTGATGATTGTGGAGAAAATCTATGCATTGCGGAACTATTTTGCCCATCTGGAACAAAGTGACAGCGGCCCCCTTGTTGTGACTCGGGATTTTTATGTTTTTGTAGAAGGCTGTCTTGCTGGAAAGGCGAAAGAACGGATTATGCGGCCGGGAGTCCGTATGGATAAATTGTTCAAGATGAAACTCTTTGCACAGCGAAACCGGGAACTAAAAACTTATGATTTCACTCGGAAAGGCCTGATCTTTCTGATCTGTCTGGCCTTGTATCGGGATGACGCCATGGAATTTACGCAGTGTTTGGAAGACATGAAACTTCCTGTCTGTCCGAAAAACAGTATTTCGTTTGATGACTGCATGACTCTCTGTTCCGAAGAGAACGCATCGGTCTGTAAACCCGGAAGTGCACGGGCTTTCATTGAATTTTTCACCTGCTACAGCGCCCGGCGCGGACGTTCCGTCAATTTCCTTACGGAGGATTCTTCCGATTCCGGGAAGATTCATTCCTGTCTTTCGTATCTTTCGTTTGCCGATATTATCGGCTACTTGAACAAAGTTCCGCCCGCGGCCATGGATTATCTGAGTCTTGAATCGGAAAATGCGAGGCTGGCTCTTGAGAAATCCCAATCCACGGAGTCGGAAGAGAACAAGGAGTTCAAATACAAGCTTCACAAGCGTTTCCGCGATCGTTTTCTTTCCTTTGCCGCCTCCTGGTGCGAGGATTTCGATGCGTTTCCGTGCATGAAGTTCAAGCGGCTTGACATTTCCGAGTCCGAGGGCAGAAAACGTTATGTCTTCGGAAAGGAGAACGACAACCGCGTCCACATGGACCGTCATTACCAGATCAAGGACAACGCCATCCGCTTTGCCTGGGTTCCCGAAAAGCACTACGGAGAAATTCATATCGACTCTCTCCGCAGTGCGGTCACTGCCGGCACCATGAAACAGCTCCTTTTTGCAAAACTCAATAGAGACAAAAACGTGGAAACGATGGTCGACAGCTATTTCACCGCCTATCATCGGATTCTTGAAACGGTGGTCAACACGAAAGATCCGAACGATCTGTATTTGGAAGGGGCCCTTCTTGATGATTTCATCACGGTCTCCGGCTGTTCCAGGGAGGATTTGATGCAGGATGTCAATCTTCTTCTGCCCTTCTTTCCGAAGAATCTGATCCGCTTTTTTTCGGGAGATGAGTCAAAACCGGAGACCGATGAACTCGCCAAGGCTCTGTATTCCCGAATTTGCACCGACAGGGATCATGCGACTGATTTCATTAAACGTCTGAATATTAGGGATGACTGGCAGAGAAAATTGAAAAAACTCCGGGGAAAAGATGCCGACGCCAAACTTCCTCCTCCGGTCGGCTCGACGAAAGATGTTAAAAATCCGCCGCGAAATTGCAATATCTCCGATGGAGCCATGATCGCATGGGTCTTCCGTTATTTCAATCTCTTTCTGGACGACACTCAAAAATTCCGTCAGCTTCCCCGGGGAATGCAGCACCGGAGCGGGACAACGGATCATGAGTTTCAGCTTGTTCACGCCATGACTGGCAAATATTCCATGGATCCCAAAGCATTGCAGAGTTATATTCACAACCGGCGTCCGGAATTGCTTCCGGCCTTGCTCGATTTGGAAAAAGAGCTTAAAACGTTCCAATCTCCGTCGCGGAAGTCTGGGAGCAATATCCGAGGGGGCCGACCGATGATGCACTCTCTTTCTGATCTTGCCAAAGCGGCGGCAAACTGCTATATCAATTACTGCGAAGAGAAACTGCGGGAACTGCAGGATGGGAATCTGCCGCCCGAAGGGATTCTTGCGCTCTGCAAAAAGTTCCATGTCCGGACCGGACTTTCTTACGACCGGACTTCCCTGCTGAAAACGGTTTTGCACATTGATCTTGGAAAATGGTCTTCCGCATTTGATTATGAACGGAAACGTCCTTATGAAAACCGAACTCTGCAAGAGGAAGGACACATTGTTTCCCAGATTCCGTTCCCTGCGGATTTTACTCAGCGTGTAATGCAGCAAACCCCAAATGAGAACCTGCAGAAGTTCCTCCATCCGGAAACCGGGATTTTCGATTTCAACAAGGCGTTTTCCTCCCTGAAACTGGAGATTCTGCCGCGGGACTTTTACGATGTGAAGCCGCTGATCGAAGCGTGCGAAGCGGTCCGGTCCGGGAAAAGCGTTTCCGGAATTGCCGGTCTGAACGCATCCACTCCGGAAAAGCCTCTGGATTTCTCCAGGGCGGGAATCAACCGGGCCATCCGGGAGATCAAGGAGACCGGGAATCAGGATCGGATTCTGGCGAATCTTGCCCTCAAGTACTGGCTGGAATTCCGCAAGACCAGTGCCTTTGAATGCAAGCTGGGAACGACTCCGGATTTTGCTGCCGGTTTTCCTGTCAATGAATTTTTCAAAGCTGAAGTAACGATCAAATTTGAAAAAGGAGACCGGAAAATCCGGATCATGCCGAATGACATCAACCGTCCGATTCTTGCCCAGATTCAGTGCTATGCTTCCGCAATCGCGGATTTCATGGAAGAGGGGAAAACGGAAAAATCACAGATCTTCGATTTCCGTGACATGCTGGTCGCCTATCGGAAAATTCAGGCGGAGGATGCAAGAAAACGGAAGGAGATGATTCCTCTGCTCCGAAAGTTTGAATCGAGTGTTGTCATTCCGCAGGAAAGATATGACATCAAGGCAGAGGGGCTGGCGGAAAAATCGGCGGCGGATCGTCGGATGGAGTTTGAATTCTATCGGAAGAAATATCCGAAATTGACCTTTGAGGAGTACAACACTCTTGCGGATGTACGAAATCAGGTGTTTCACCGGGGATTCCGGCTGGAGACGGGGGCTGCCGTTGAGATACTGAAGGCTTATTCTCTTCCAGAGAAACCGAAACCGGAAAATGGGAATGTCTACCGGAATTTCTTCCGCGGTCGCTATTCCTGGGGAAAATGGTGAAAGGTGTGACATTTCAGATCCGGAAGGGGGGCATGAAGCCGAACTTCTTTTTTCAGAGGAACCGCCCTGGGAGCGGTTCCCTGTTCAAATTCCGTTTGGAAACGAGGGAGGGAAACAAATGTTCCGAACGTTGGAACTTTCGGAGCGGGGAACCGAGCTTTCATTCGGTTCCGATTGTCTTGTTATCAGTGGAACTGAGGACAAGGAGAGGAAGATTCCGCTGGAGGAGCTGGAAGCGGTGATTCTGATGGAACCTGCGATTCGGACTTCCGGGGTTCTTCTTGCGGAACTTGCGAACCGGAGGATTCCGCTGATTGTGTGTGACAGGCGGTATCTTCCGTCAGGAGTGCTCTGTCCGCTTTACCGGGAAGGGAGGGAATTTTTTCATGTGACAGGGCTTCAGATGCGGGCGGCGAAGCCATTGTGCAAACGGCTTTGGCGCAGCATTGTCCGTTCGAAGATTGCGGGACAGTCCGGCAATCTGAAACTTTTCCGTTCGGATTGCTCTCTGGAGGGGATGGAGCATCTGGTTTGCAGCGGGGATTCCGGCAATCTGGAGGCGAATGCGGCGCATCGTTACTGGTCGGGACTGGGGCTTTTTCCCCGCCGGGACCGGCTGGCCGACGATGCAAACGGGATGTTCAATTATGTTTATGCCGTCCTGTATGCCGCCGTGGCGCGGAGGATTTGTTCCGCGGCGATGAATCCGCATATCGGTCTTCATCATCGCAATCAGGACAATCCGTTCTGTCTGGCTTCGGATCTGATGGAACCGTTCCGCCCTTATGCGGACCGGGTGGTGCTTGCCTTGCTGTGTGCAGATCCGGAAGGATGGCGTCTGACTCCGGAACGGAAAGCGGAGGTGATGAGGGGGCTTCACGGGCTTCGGCTTTTGGTTTCCGGGGAGCGTCTGGGGATTTTTGACGCGGTCGGCAGGATGGTTGTTTCCTACAAACGCGCGTTGGAGAAGAACGATGCCGCGCTTCTTCTCCTTCCGGATGCGGAGGAGGGGTGAATCATGTGGCTGATTGCTGCTTTTGACATTCCATCCGATGATGGGAAAGGGTATCGTTCGTTCCGGAAACTGCTTCTTTCCAACGGTTTTTCGATGGTGCAGAAATCGCTTTACTGGCGCTGGGTGGATTCTCCCGAGAGGGTGGAATCTGTGCGCAATCGCCTGAGTGCGGGTGTGAGGGCCGGACATCTTCTGTTGTTTCAGTGTTCCGAACGTTCTTTTCGGAAATCGCTTCAGATCCGGGATTCGGCTCCGGAGCCTCTGCCGGAAGTTCCGGACCCGTGGTTGATTTTTTAGAAAAACGGACTATTGTAATAGGAAAGAGGTCTTTTGAAGACTCTTTTTTGAGATTCTTTTATTCGGAACTCATTTATTATGAACCGAATAAATCGTATCTGCTGTGAATCCCCCCTGAATTGGCGGGTAGAACAGCCGGAGCTTTGCGGATTTCTTCAGCCTTCAGCTGTGAATCCCCCCTGAATTGGCGGGTAGAACAGCTTCAAGCTCGACCTGGATTACGACATACCGCTGTGAATCCCCCCTGAATTGGCGGGTAGAACAGCCTCATCTCGAACTTCTGAGGCTGCACGACGCTGTGAATCCCCCCTGAATTGGCGGGTAGAACAGC
>CALXMJ010000146.1 GCA_944389445.1 uncultured Victivallales bacterium
CAACGATCCGGTCCGCACGGAAAGGCGGAGTGTTCCAGCGAACCGTCTCCAGAGAACGGGTCGGAGCTTTGGGACGGGTCGGAGTGTCTACGGTCTTCGGCAGAACCAGAGCCGTTTCCCTGCCGCCGAGAACAATCGAAACGGTTTTATCATCGGCGGCGAACGGAATGGAGTGATTGAGTTCCTGTCCGTCAAAATCAGCCAGTGCACGAATCTCTCCGCGAACGTGGATTTTTTCCCCGTCAAAATGAAGAGTTCTCGTCACATCCAGCGGAACAAGCGGAATCTTCTCGCGAATGACATAGCGTTTTTCATTCTCCCGGAAAGAGATCTCCGGCTGAGCGTAGCAGGAGGCAAAGACTTCGGGATTCACATCGGCCTTGCGCCAGACGCGGAAAAGCGGTTTGCGGGCGCGTCCCCACACGGTATTGGAATCGCCCACGGTGTGATTCTGTCCCAGAATCGCGACTCCGTACCCCTGCATGTAGACACCCGAAAGAGCGCCGGGCTTGGTTGCACGATCATATCCGCCGTACCCCATCGCGGCGGGACCGTCGAGATCCAGAGAGTTCGTGCCGCGCAGAACGATCTCCGACCAGTCGCACCACGGCTGGAGCCTCGGGCCCGTGTACAGAATGGAATAGGTGCGCCCCGATTTGACAAACAGATATTTCTCCGCAATTTTCCGAACGAAATCCCCCGGTTCCAGACACGGCCACGGTTTCGCGGGAACGGTCCCTTTCTCTCCCTTCCAGAGATCCAGATAGGAGACGCGGCCGATCATCTCCGCCGGCTGTCCGTTCTTATGGGTCATGTAGCGCGTCCGGAAATTCAGGTCCGTGGGAGAACAGGTATGGGAAAAGGTGTTGAAATTCTTTTCCTGCCCATCCCGCTTGAGCATGGTCAGATGAGTTTTGAGGATATTGAAGCGGTCGAACCAGCGAACCGTATCCTCGCAGGGGAACTGTTTCCAGATATCGCCCCAGAGCCAGGTCTGCTCGCAGGTGTATTCGCCGTCGAATCCGAACTGTTCGGGCATGTATCCGGCGTCGGTGAATCCGGCATCGGTATCGAGCTTGCCGATCCGGTCGTCGAAGGAAGTGCGGTCCGGTTCGATCCGCCCGTAGAGATTCGGAGAGGCGACAAGGCGCTGGGCACGCTGAATCTCCTGCTTCAAATCCGCATCGCCGAGCCAGTTGTAAATGCGGACCATGGAGCTCATGTTGTACCCCCACTGATTCGACACTTCGGCAACATGCATGTTTTTGCGTCCGGACGCCCAGAGACGATACACCTGTTTCCAGGATTCCCGCACCTCCGCGGGGAACTGGTCAAGAAGTCCGCCGAGTCCGGCGGGAATCGACACATGCCAGGGATCGAGTCCCAGACCGTACCAGTTGGAACGCGTGCTGACATCCCAGAACTCTGTTACTTTGTCAGGTCTTACGAACGGCATGTCGGCACCGTCGAACCGGTAGACGGAGGACATCCGGTTCATCAGCGGAACCGCCGCCAGAAGACAGCGGTTGACCAGCGACCGGTTCCCGTAATACGGATTCCCGGGAACATCAAGCGACGCCGCAGCCGCAAGCACATCAATGTAACGCGGGCCGCGCGGGAAACGTCCCTCTAAACTGCCGAACTCCGGAGACGCTGGATCCAGATTCTGTTTTTTCAATGCCTCGCCAACCTGTTTCAGCGTGAATTTTGTTTTCCGGAATTCAAACGTTTTTTTGTGACCTCCGGGAGCGGCCTTTACTTCCAGATCCGCCGCTTTCAAGCGGTCGCTCCAGGTGCGGAACACCCGCGTGAAGTGATGCAGAGAAGTCCGTCCTTTTTCGTCCATCTCCAGTCCGCCGCGAATTGCCTTAGCGGTGGCGGCATCCGGAGCAAAGACAAACGGGAAGCCGCGCCCGTGCAGACAGGTCCCCGGCTTAGCCCCGGAAATTTCCAGCTGATACACGGCACCTTTGCGTATGTTACGCGGCATGAGAAATGTACAAAATCCTTTTGCCTTCGCCGAGTCCACGATCTTTCCCGATTCATCGCGGAGAGTCATTTCCACGGAATAAGGCAGTTCTTCCTCCGTCACGGAAATCACAATATCCTTCGCATCCTCCGGCACATAAAACCAGCTCTCTGCAAGGCTCCTTCCGACTACCGCAAGGGGACCCGTTCCGGGATGGACCGCGGTTGGAATCGGACGATCCGAAGTCATGGAGATAAAATGATCCCAGCGACCGGTAACCAGCACACGGTAGAGTCCCTTCCCTCCCGCGGGCACCTCCAGATCGACCACGCGGAACGGAAGTTTTTCCGGATTCCGGAGATAAGGCGAACGACTCTTCCCGGGAGGCATTCCGCCCAGAGTGTTCGCACGGTGATACTGGCGATAACGGAAATCGGCAAACGGATCATAAATTCCGTCCTGATGCGCGAAGTTTCCCCCGGTGATTCCATCATCCTCCAGACGCGCCGAGGCAAGGATGCGGTCATCCGGACCGACCACCTGGAAAAAGAGCGGCGCGGGCGCATGAACATACGTATTCATATCCCGGACCGTAAAACGGAGACGGAACCCGCTGCCCTGATCGTCCTTCATGTGGAACAGCAGATTCTCTCTGGGACGCCAGAGCACGTCATCTCCGAGATATGCGGTTCCCGCAGTTTTCCCACTCCATCCGGAGCTCTCGCATTTTTCCGGTACAAGGCATCCCGCCGCACTCAGAAGAAGCACGACGCATCCGACAGCAGCAATCCTATCAAGCATAAACATTTCACATTCCTTCCGTTTATTGAAAGATCTCACCACGGGCGTAACGATATCCCGGCGGCGGGGTCGGAACAGTAATTTTCGCCGTAGGCAGAGCAGAAACATGGCCATCGCAGAGCAGAATACTGGAGGTCGCATTGACCGGATGGATGCCTCCGCCTCCGGAACTCAAAACACTGCCGCCATGATAGGAAAAAGCAGTACTTCCCAGAAGTCCGGTATAGACCGTCGGCGGCGTTTTCGAACTGCTCCAGAGAGCGGTATTGGCTTCGTAGCGCAGGAAGGTTGCGGCAGGCTGCTTTACCCGTTCCAGTCTTGCCGCCTTATTCTGGAAACCGGAAATATCAGCGGAATTCGAAGTGGTAAACAGCATGATGGGATACCCGTAGGAAGAGTACTGACCGTATGCCCCTCTCCATGAATCCGGAGTTCCCGGACAGAAAAATGCACTTTTCTTATAATTGGCTTTTCCGCTTTCCACATTCAGATATTTCGTAAACGTGGAATCTGAAATAAAACGACTCCTTGCCATGGTTGACGAGCGGGTGTAGTCATACCGCATCACCCCATTGTCAGCGATGTAACCTGTCTCCGCGAAATAAACCTGTTTCATGTTACTTCTGCATCCAGATTCCAGAGCCTTTCTTCTCGCCGAAGCCAGTGCAGGCAAAAGCACGCAAACCAGAATTGCAATGATTGCAATAACAATCAGGAGTTCTATAAGTGTGAAATTCCGTCCTGCGACTTTCCGCCTTCGGTTTTCCGATGGTACGATTCCAAAATGTCTTGTGTACATACTTCGGCTACCTTTCTGTATTCTGTTGGGGTTCAATCAGTTTCGGTTCATACTGGCGGAACACCGGCGGTCCCCGGAATCCATTGATCCGGCGGATCAGCAGGCGCGCCGCCTCCACGGCTATCTCTTTCCGGCAAAGTTCGAACGTCACCGGACGTGCCTCAGGAAGAAACGAACGCAGTTTCGGATCGTTGTTGCAGGAAATCAAATGCACATCGCGTCCGGGCAGAATGCCTTTTTCATAGAAATATCCGGTCGCCAGAGATGCCTCGTCATCCGTCCCGCAGAAGATTCCGGACGGGAACTCGGATTCCATCATAAGAGCATCAAGCTGCGCAATCGTAAACTGCTGGGAAAAATCCTCGGGGATCTCCCGGAACAGCCGGCATACCGCTCCGGCACGCTGCACGGTTTCCGCAAAAACGTCACTGCGGGTCTGAAAAATCCTGGCTTTCCGGTGTCCGACATACGCCAGTTTCCGATGCCCTTTTTTCAGCAGATATTCCGCCGCCAGTTTTCCGATAAGCGTATTATCATAGGTGATGTGATCGAAACGCTTTTTCTCCCCGCTCATCCCGAGGACCCGGACACAGGGCTTTTCGTAAAACTGTGCCGGACGCAGGAATTCATCTCCCACAATCATAATCATGCCGTCGATCCGTTTTGCCAGCGCGGCGAGCGCCGTCTCCGACTTGCCGTAGATGTTCTCATAAATCATGAAGCAGTTCGATTCCGCAAGAATTTTCTGAATGGCGCCGACCACCGGGGCAAAAAATGGCGCTTCCATAAAATTCACATCGGGATCGTGATATGCAAACAGGATGTTCTTCTGCTGCCTGACATACGTTCCCTTGCGCGGAATCCGGTAAACAAGATTCTCCTTCTCCAGATGATTGATCGCCTTGTTGACCGTCATGAAGTTCACATCGTATTCCAGCGCAAGCTGCTTGACTCCCGGAAGAGTCCCCGTCAACTCTCCGCAGAGAATCCGTTCCCGGATTTTCCGCTGAACAACATCATACTTGCTTGGAATCGCGCCCATGACCACTCCCGGATGAAATTTCCCGATATCGCTTATAGCTATATTACATTATACCACAAACAAACAGAAAAGACAACCCCCCATTCTTAAAAAAAGAAAAGATTATCCGTTCCGAAATGGAAAAAAGACGTCGGGAGCCGTTAAAAACTCCCGCCGTCTTCCTGTAAGCAGAATCTTTAAATGCGCTCCTATTCCGCAAGGAGCATCAGAGGCCAGAGATGGGGATTGCCATCGCAATGAGCGCCCGGCTCGACGGCCAGACTCAAACCTTTGTTGCCGAGAGTGCCGTCATCCATGCGGTCATGAAGATAGAGCCCGAACCCGGCGACCGTCCCTTTCTGAAGACGCATCGGCTCCAGATAACGCTGCGGGAAGGTGATCGTATAGACATATTTTGTCTGGGAAACGCGCTGGAAATCGCAGCGGATCTTTTTTGCGGCCTCCTCTCTGGAGGGCATGTTCGGTCCGCCGGCATACTCCTGAAAAACTTCACGGAAGCGGCAGACAAGTCCGGAAGAGGTGCGCCCCTCCCGGTTTCCTGTGCAGAAGTCGTAACGGTAGTCGTCCAGATCGTATCCGCCCTTGCGGAGCCTGCCGTTGGCGCCGCAGTCGAAATAGACCTCCAGGCAGCCGTCCAGACGGTACAGATGTCTGCTTTTTGCCTCGGGGGAACTCCAGAACGCCGGATCATCCACACGGAAGATATCGTCCTCGGCTTCGACTCTCAAATAGAAGTTCTCCTTATCCCACGCGACTTTGAAAAGAGCCGAAAGATCGCCCGGATGTCCGCCGGGAGTCCGCTTCAGATTGACTTCCGGACGATACAGATTCGTCATCCTGATTCCGGGGATTTTTGCCCAGTCCGGTGTTCCGTTCACCTTCGGGACATAGAAATAATCCATCTTCCATTCTCCTGCAAGCTCTGGCGCGCCATTCTGCACAAGGCGATAGGAAAGCGCGTTCCGGAACATCTCACCGGAACGGGGCTGCACAGATGCCGAAAGAGAAATCATCTGCACCCGGTTGCCATCAACCCGGAAGGGATATGCGACGGTTCCGAGAAACAGAGTTCCGCTCTGAGTCCGGCCGGTCAGATTCGTGATGACAGCGGAAATCTTCCCGGAAAGGTCCGGCTTGAAGGAGACCTGTACACTGGCTCCGGCACCGAACACCTCAGCCTCCTTCAGCGCGGAGACAAGGCGCTCCGGATTCCGTGAGCGCAGAAACAGCGGCGCAGGAGTCAGCCGGAACTCCGTCCAGCCGCCGGGACCCGGTTTTACGGGATACCGCTTCCCCATCAGATCGAAAAGTTCCGGAATTTCCCCATTGAATTTCACCCGCATGACGGGACCGCGGATCACACCGCGCTCGACGTCGTTGCTGGTGCACCAGAGCGCGGCGACCCCGTTTCCGCGATCGTCACGGAATGCGTAGCCTCTCATTCCGGAAGCAGGACGGATATCGGCAAGGAATTCCGGCTTCGCCAGAAGACGTCCCAGTGTATTGATGCCGAACAGGAACGCACTCGGAGTCAGATTCAAATCCAGCAGGGTGCGATGATCCGTCTGCCAGGTGTTGTAGTGCGGAATCCGGGGCCAGTATTTCAGGCAGATGATATACTGGCGCGCCAGAAGAGACGCATGGAGAAACTCATGCAGACCCTGATCGTAGGATGGCTGTCCGCCGGAATAGGTGTAGTCGGGACCGTCGCCCCAGAGACAGGGACCGCCTCCGCCGCCCTCGTTCAGGAACAGCGGCGTCTCCGGACCGTAACCGAATTTTGCAACGCTGGTGATGAGCTGCTGGATTGCTTCGTCGAGATCCTCATTTCCCTGTGTGCCGTCAACGGCGCCGTAGGGATGAATCGCGATGGCGTCCCACTTGATGTCCGGTGTCGCCTTCAGATATCCCTCGACAGCATCCTTTCCCCGGATCTTTCCATATCCGGAAGTTCCTCCGGAAGGCATCACAAGCGCCTTCGGATTGCCCCGTTTCACTCCGCGGTAGACCGCTCGCTGGAGTTTGGCAAATTCGGCATAATCGCGATGCTTCACAATGCACGGCATCAGAATCTCCTCCTCGGTGCCAAACGACCAGACCCGGACATACGGATGCTCCTTCGCGGAACGGTACGCCAGATCCTCCACCCGTTTGACGATCTCATCGGAATAGGTCTCAAGGATCGGGCCGACTTCCTTTGCCTGCGCGGGCGTCCGCCAGATTCTGGAATCCAGCCGCATCATGAGCCGGTAATCGGGGTTCTGCGTCCGGAGATTCCAGTTCTTCGAACTCAGTGAGAGAACAGAGTTCACACAGTGCGTGTAATCGGTGACATGATACTTCTGGCGGAGTTCATAGCCGAGCGGATTCCGGACTCGTCCTTCGCCGTAACTGGTGGACCCGCCGAAGCCGAAGCGCTGCATCAGATCCAGACGCTCCTCGGTCCGGAACATCGCGGTGGCGAAAAGAGCGCCGTAAAGATCTTTCGTCGCATGGGAAGCGTTGAGCGAACGGATCAGGGAGAAACGGTAGAAATCATAATACGGCTTCGTACCGGAAACAACATACCGGACTTGCAGAAGCCCGGGTCCCGGCGCAAGACCGAGCGAATCAAACGGCAGTTCAACGGATTTTCCAGCCTGAACAGGGAGTGTTTTCTTCCAGAGGACCTTTTTGTAGAAATCCATCAGCGTGAATTCCGCGGTACCGGAAGTTCCCTCTTTTCCAAAGAGATCGAATTTTGCCCGGATCGGAGTTCCGAATTCGATGTTGTTGTCCGGATGAGAGGTTTTCAGGAGCCCTTCCAGCGGAGAGGAGACAAATTCGGTTGCCTTGTTTCCGCGTTCGTACTGAATGCCGTCGAGCCAGACTCTGCCGCCCCGTCCATCAGCCCCGGTTACAACCGCGACGGGAGCGCCGTCGGAGGTGAACGTTGTGGAAAAGCGTTTCCATTCCGCACTCAGCGGAAAGGGTTTGCAGCGTTCGGTATAGGAGCGCGGAAACTGGCCGCCCTGCTTGCGGCTGCTGAGAGCAAAACGGATCGAAGCGCCTTCCTTTTCCGCTTTGGCATAGAAGCTGATGGTGTAGACCTGTCCTTTTCGTCCGGGCAGGGAAAAACTCATCGGGGCGGAAACTCCGTACTGGGCGGGGTTGAAGACAAACGAATTTCTACCGAATTTTGCAACGGTCGAATCAATTGCAAAGCGTTTGACCGCTGAACGGGAATACTGAGCGCCGCCCTCCTGCCAGCGCCAGTAGCGGAATCCCTGTTCGAAACTCGGATTCGGAAAAAGGTTCCGGGTCGGGGAAAGCGGCAGATGCAGTGCATCCTGCGCCCAGAGATCGTTCCCTTCGACCGGCGGAGGAAGACCTGCTTTCGAAACTGCGGCGGCCCCGAAGTCAATCACCAGACTTCCCCGGGTTGCCCTGTTGTTGAGCATGAATCCCAGGTTTGTCCGCTTCCAGGCATAGGATTCGGTGGCGCTTCCGCTCAGATTCGAGCCGGAAGTGATTGAGAAACCGTTCTCCCGGGAAGACGGATTGTAGTCCAGACGCTTCAGAACGCCGGTCCAGATGCGGATCCGGTTCCCATCCTTGCTTTTCAGAACGGATTCGGAGGTATACGAAAGAGGCTTCCCGTTGATTTGCAGAGTTTGCCGGCGATAATCCGGGATGTCGAAATAGAGGATGCAGCCCTGCAAGAGAGCACCCTTTTCCTTGAATTCCGCACACTCTTTTTCCGTACAGCCGATGTTCCAGCTCAGTTCGATCCGGCTGTTGCCGAGGGATTTCAGGCGATAGGAGAACTCGGTGGTCCTGCCGTCGGGCAGCAGATAGGGATTTTTCCACTCAATGATTCCGGCTTTCCTGTCATACAGAAGTTTTATCTTGTCCTGCTGATAATTCTGGGTAAACCCGATCCATTTCCCCTCGGCATTGCGATATGATCCGGCAAAGAGAAAGGAAAAGGCATATCGTTTGTTGAGAAACAGCGAGACGGAGTAATCCCGGTCGCCGGTCATCCGGTTTGATGCGAATTCCCGAATGGAGAGACTCTTGTTTCCGACCCGCAGAGAAGGAGAAAGTATCGAACGTTTTGTCTTGGAGTCAATAAACGATTTCACTTCCAGTTCCGGATTCTGGCGGACCGCCTTCTTTACTTCGAACGGCGGTATGAAATCCGGTCCGTTCACCTCGGCACGGGAGAATGGAACCAAAGCGCAGAGCAGAACGGGAACAAACGAAAAAAACATGGGTTTCATGAAAGATCCTTTCGTCAGAAAATTATTGTTTGAAGCCTGCAAGGAAAGCGTTCCGATTGTTTTCATCGCTGCTGGAAACGCCGTTTTGATCCGGAATGGTCAGCAGCTTCAGGAAGTCAGCATTGCCGACGTGCCCATCCGCGTAAACAATGTTTCCCACAGATTTCATCGGCGGCGTGACGGTCATTTCCGTTGTTTTCCGTGAATCGACTCCGTTGTGACGGTACTGAACCTGAATCGCTCTGTTGAGAGTACTGTAACTGGTTCCGGTATCAGCAAGATAGATAGCCTTGGAAGGAGCAAAGACAGCACTGACTTTATGGGTGGGAAACGATGCCATCTCCACACCGCTCGCATCGCCGGCAAGATATCGGTTCACACCGTAATGAGTGCTTTGAAACTTATCTGAAACACCGGCGACAGGCCCCCAGGAAACGGGTCTGGTTTCGGAAGGGCACCGGAAAAAACCTCCGTTTCGGGAATTCCAGTTCAGTCCATAGGAACGGTTTTCGAAACCGGGAGAGTATCCGCCAATCCGGAACATCCAGGTCGAGGCGAAATCGGACGAGAGTCCCGACACCGAAGTCAGCATCTGGCTCGGATTGATCCAGTCTTTGTTATCGGAAGAGTAGGAGGTCATGGCAAATCCGATCTGCTTCAGTTTAGATGCGCAGGAGATGGTTTTAGCCTTCTCTCTGGCGGACTGAAGAGCGGGCAGCAGCAGTCCCGCCAATATGGCGATGATCGCAATTACGATGAGGAGCTCTATCAATGTGAAATAATTTTTTTTCATGTGGCATATCCTTCCCGAAAGCGGTTGTGATCTTTTTTCAATTATAGCATAGAAGCCGGAACCCCGGAATGTTCTATCTGCCCAAAAACATGTCAGATGTGACCATTTCCATTTGACATTTCAGAAAATATCCTTTATGGTAACTAAGTCAAAAGGAAATATCGCATGATAAAAATGACACGGGATTTGAATTACCGGACGGAACGGCTTCTGGTCTATCGCCGAAATTCCCTGTTCCGGGCAGGTACGAGCCGGGAGTTTTTTCAGGAACCATCGGTCCGTCCGAACATCGGTCTTTATACACCGTCCTTCACCTACATTCTGTCGGGAACAGGAGAATATGTGCAGAAGGATAACGGAAGAAAATATCCGTTTCATCCGGGAACGCTTATACTGAAGAATCCTGCGCTGCTTTACGACCAGTTTCATGACCGTGGACTCTACATTGACAAATATGTAGGAATGCCGCCGGAACTGTACTCATTTTTCATGTCCTGTTCGGATTGTCCGCGGGAGATGCTGGTGCGGGATATCGGAGTTGACAAGCCCATCTGCCGGAGATTCGACGAGCTGATCGACGAACTGCGGTTTGAAAGCGAAACGCGCGTTCTTCTTGCGATGATGCACCTCTCTGAATTTGCCATGTCGCTTCTTCTTCCCCGTGAAACGACATTGACGCTCTACCGGGACGAAATGGAGGAGGCGATCCGCCTTCTGGAAAAGGATTTCCGGGAAAAGGTCACGCTCCAGCAGCTTGCGGATGCCGCCGGAATGAGCCGGACCAATTTCCGCCGGATCTTCAAGGAGTATTACGGTATCGCGCCCATGGAATACCGTCTGCGGAAGAAACTGGAACTGATCGTAATCACGATGCGCTCCCAGCATCTTCCCGTGAAGGAGATTGCGGAACGGTTCGGCTATCCCGACGCCTTCTCCTTTTCCCGGCAGTTCAAACAGTATTCGGGCATGTCACCGAAGGCGTTCT
>CALXMJ010000147.1 GCA_944389445.1 uncultured Victivallales bacterium
GGATCGCCTCCGAAGCGAACAGCAGCGACGGAAACCGCACTGTGTCCGGCTCTTCGAAGGTTAATCCGGAAAGACGGGGCAGATCCAGTCTTGCCAATCCGCCGTCGCACCGGTCCGGGTATGTTAACGCATACTGGATCGGGAAACGCATATCGGGACGGCTCATCTGAGCCATGACCACCCCATCCTCGAACTCCACCATCGAATGAACAACGGACTGCGGATGCACCAGCACATCAATCCGGTCCGCATCCACGGAAAACAGATGATGCGCCTCCATCATCTCCAGCGCCTTGTTCATCAGCGTGGCGGAATCCAGCGTGACTTTCGGCCCCATGTTCCAGGTCGGGTGACGCAGCGCCTCGGCGCAGGTCACGTTCTCCAGCGCTTCACGGGGATATTCCCGGAAGGGGCCGCCGCTCGCGGTCAGGATCACTCTGCGCAATCCGCCCTGCTTCCCTTCCAGACACTGAAAAATGGCACTGTGTTCGCTGTCGACCGGAATCAATCGCACTTTTTTCTGTTTTACCGCCTCCATCACCAGCGCGCCCGCCATGACGAGCACCTCTTTGCTGGCAAGAGCGATATCCTTGCCGGAATCAATCGCGGCGAGCACCGGTGGCAGTCCGGCCGTTCCGACAATGGCACAGAGCACCATATCCACACCGGGACAGCGCACCAGCTCCTCCACAGCCCGCTTTCCGGCGAACGCCCGGCATCCGGAAGGGAGCAGCGATGCCAGTTCCGCACCCCGCGATTCATCCCCGGTTGCTGCGAATTCGCATTTCAGCAGCGCCGCCTGCTGCGCCAGACGCTTGAGATTCGAATTTCCCACGATCCCGACCACGCGGATTCTGCGGCTCAGCGCACATGCCACCCGCACAGCGTTCTCGCCGACGGAACCGGTCGACCCGAGGATAATGACATTCTTCATCTCAAACGCTCCTGTTTGTTATTCTCATCGGCTTTCAATGAGGAAAGTGACCGGCCCGTCGTTGTCGATTCCGACCAGCATGTCGGCTCCGAAACGGCCGGTTTCCACCTGTTTCACTCCGAGCTGTCTGACCAGCTCGACAAATTTTTCATACAGCGGTTCCGCAAGTTCCGGACGGGCGGCATTGTCGAATCCCGGACGGCGCCCCTTGACGCAATCCCCGTATAAAGTAAACTGGGAAATAATCAGCGCCCCTCCCCCCACATCCAGCAGGGAAAGATTCATTTTGCCGTTTTCATCGGTAAAAATACGCAGATTGACACATTTTGCCGCAAGATATTCCGCATCCGCCACCGTATCGGTATGAGTGACGCCGACCAGAATCACGAGCCCTTTGCCGATTCTGCCGACCACTTCGCCGCCGATTGTGACGCTTCCTTTTGCCGCACGCTGTATCAGAAGTCTCACGAAGTCACCCTTTTTTAATGAGGTTCAGAAATTCCAGACGCGTCGCCTGCTCTCTGCGGAATGAACCGAGCATGGAGGAGGTCACCATCGTGGAGTTCTGTTTTTCAACCCCGCGCATCAGCATGCAGAGGTGCTGCGCCTCAACCACCACACCGACCCCTTCCGGAGCAATTGATTCCATAATCTGTGTCGCGATCTGCCGCGTCATCCGCTCCTGAATCTGGAGACGGCGCGCAAAGACATCCACAAGACGAGCCAGCTTGCTCACTCCGAACACTTTTCCCTTCGGCACATAACCGATATGGCACTTGCCGAAAAACGGGAGCATATGATGTTCGCACATGCTGTAAAATTCGATATCACGGACGATAATCATATCGTTGCACTCTTCATTGAAGATCGCACCGTTGATTACTTTTTCGACATCCTGTTTGTATCCGCGGGTCAGGAATTCAAGACTTTTCCGCACTCGCGCCGGGGTCTTGAGCAAACCTTCCCGTTCCGGATCTTCCCCGAGATCCACCAGAATCTGTCTGATTTCTTCTTCGATCATTTTTTCACTTTCTTTTTTCCAGCAGAACGGAGGCGAAGGCTTCGAGACCCTCCCCCCGTCCGCAAAAACCCATGCCTTCGGTTGTTTTCCCCTTGATCGAAACCTGTTCGACGGAAATGCCCAGGGCATCGGCTATGTTTTTACGCATGGCATCCGTAAACGGAGAGATTTTCGGCCTCTGCGCCACGACAGTCAAATCAATATTGGAAATTTCCCATTCACGAAATGCCGGAAGGGAATATGCTTTTTTCAAAAGCTGAATGCTGTCCGCATTCAGGAAAGCGTCATCCGAATCGGGAAAGAGTTTGCCGATGTCACCGAGAGCGAGCGCCCCGAGAAGAGCATCGGTAAGCGCATGCGCGGGTGCATCCGCATCGCTGTGTCCGGCAAGTCCCCGGTCACAGGGGATATGCACTCCGCAGAGAATCAGCGGTCGCCCCTCGCAGAAGCGATGGGCATCGTACCCGGAACCTGTTCTGAAATTCGCCGCCATCAGATTCTGCACTCCAGAAGATAATTCCATAATAAAACGGATGCGTAACACATGCCGGCGGAAACAATGGCGCGGCCCCAGCTCTTGAATACAAAACTCATCAAACTGAGAACGGCCCCGCTGATCGTCGACACCACCGAGAGCACCAGTCCGAGCGCAAGCATCAGATTCCATCCTGCAAGCATCAGGAATCCCCAGAATCCTGGGTAGACGCCCTCAGCCTTCCATCCGGCTTCGACCCCCTCCCCCAGCAGAACGAGTCCGGCGGCGCCCGCGGCAATCAGAAGGGCGATTCCCGTAAAAAAAATCAGAAATGATATCAGCATTTTCATGAGGCCGGCGTTTCTCCGCGTTTAACAAGTCGGTTAATATATCCCCGCAAAGTGTTTTATTCCAGATGAATTAAAAATTTTTTTCAGGAAGCGTCCATTTCACAGTCCGGAAAATCCGATGGATCTCCTTGTCGCTGTAGGGGTCCGCGGCATCCGGTCGCAAATCGGACGCCGAATAGTTCGAGCGGATATTGTCAATCCGGAGGATGTGTCCGGCTTTCTCCGCGGTAAAATGAATCCGCCATGTCCGGCAGCCGATCTCGAAGGAACCGTCGGCAAGAGCCTCCACGCGTTTTCTTCTGGAATTGAAAGGATCCGTTCTCAGCTGGACCATGCAGAAGTTTTCCATGTCCGGTGCGCCGTTCCGTTTCAGCCAGTCGATTTTTTCCCGGACGGGATCGGAGAATTCGATCTCCCACGAGTCCACCCGCGCGGCATCAAGCCAGGCGATCCGCGCATCGGGAAAGGAGTCGATGTCGGCGGAATACGGTTTTATGTCAAGTACGGGGGTTCCGTCAAGCAGATCGAAATTCCGGAGATGGAGTTTCCGTCCCTCCACGCGTTCCAGTTTCACGCAGCTGATCCCGATCGGATTCGGACGGTACGGCGCACGGGTCGCAAACACACCGATCCGGCGTCTGCCGGGAGCAATCGGGGGACGGACAAGCGGACGCCATCCTCCGTTCAGATGAAAACAGAAGACAATCCAGAGCCGATCCACGCCTTCCAGGTCCCGGCAGGCTTCGACAAGACGGGGATCATCCTCCAGCAGAATCCAGCCGGCGTTTTCGGCGAACACGCCCTGGCGGGGCGTTTCAAAGCGATACCGGCTGCCGCAATGAAAATAGCCGATCGGAGTAAATTCAAAAGCCATGTCAGACGAATTCCATATTGTCGTCCAGAGGGAGAAACTCCTCCTTTTCGGAGTCATAATCATACATCTCCCCCTCGTTCATATTGAAATACCATCCATGGATCTTGAGTTTTCCGGCTTCGACCCGTTCCCGAATCCACGGAAAGGTCATCAGATTCTCCATGGAAAGCAGAATGGACGTCTCCTCGCAGGCCCGCAGCTGAAGCTCTGCCGCGAGTCCGCCGAGTTGCGTCTTCACCCGTTTCCGGGCCGGTTCGGCAAGCGAAAGCCAGCGTTTGAGAAATTCAGACGGATGATCGTGCCATTCCTCCGACATCAGAGTCTGGATTCCTCCGCAGTTGGAGTGTCCCAGCACAATGATATGCTTCACCTCCAGATGACAAACCGCGTACTCGATCGCGGAACTCACCCCATGGAACTCGGAATCCGGATGATACGGCGGAACCAGATTGGCCACGTTGCGGATCACAAAGAGTTCTCCCGGAGCGCTCCGGATCACATGAGCGGGATCGACTCTGGAATCGCAGCAGGCGATCATCAGCGAGGCTGGCATTTGCCCATGCTTCAGGCGGGCGTAAAGTTCGGTGCTGTCGGAAAAATAGGCTTTGCGGAAATGCCTGAAGCCATGAATCATTTTCCGGATTGCCTGATCCATATGAAACTCCTCCGTAATCAGTTATTCGTATTTCAGATCAAGGTCCGGAGTGTAATAGGTTTCCGGTTCGGGAAGATCCTGCCCCTGCCCGTCCGAAAAACGGACCTCCTTCAAATGGGTGCGCAGAACGGGATGATGATCCGATTCGCACACGTCCGGCGTTTTCAGAGAGACATAGGCGGTGCTCATCATGCGGGCGTCGTGTGTCAAACCGAGCCGGTTCATGGAAACGAGCAGTGCCCGCTGACGGCGGTTCAATCCGTCGCGGACATCCGGCAGGGATTCCAGCAGTTTCCGGTATGCCGCGGGATTCTGTATCCGCAAATGTTCAAATTCATCGTCCATCTGTTCCGCATCCTTCTCGATATTTCGGGAAAAATACACTCCCGGAGGTTGTTTTTCAATTCTGGAAAAGTATATTATCCAAATTATTTGTTTCAGGACGGATCATGCATGTTCAACGTTTCTGCGACAGCAACCGACAACCAGCAAACCAACATCCACAATTTCTGAAAAATGAATACTCTTCTCGACCGGTTCTTTCATTACACGGATTACCGCAGCACATTCAAAACGGAACTCATCGCGGGGCTTTCGACCTTTGCCGCCATGGCGTATATCATCTGCATTCAGCCGGCGCTCTTTTCCGGACAGATGACCGGAGTCTCCACGGGGATGCCCTTCGGAGCACTGCTTACGACAACCTGTATTGCCTCGGCAATCGGTTCCATCCTGATGGGTGTGCTTGCGAACTATCCGATCGGACTGGCTCCGGGAATGGGAACAAATTTCTTTGTCCTTTTCAGTGTCATGAGCGGTTGCGCGGCGGTGATGGGAACAAAAACGGGCGATCCGGTCGTCTGGAAAACCGCGATGGGGGTTGTGCTGATCTCCGGAATCATTTTCCTGATCACCTCATTTACAAGACTGCGGAAAATGATGCTGAATTCCCTGAGCCCCTCTCTGAAGTTTGCCATCGTGACGGGAATCGGACTCCTGATCGCCATGCTCGGGCTCAAGAACGGCGGCATCATCGGGGTGGAAAACGGACAGTGGACCTTGAAATCCTCCGTTACAGATGCTCCCTCGGTGATCTTCTTCTCCGGCTTGGTAGTCATTACAGTGCTGCATCACTTCAAAGTGAAAGGAGGCGTGCTGATCGGGATTCTGGCATCCGCGCTGATCGCGTTTCTCTGCGGCAAGATTCAATTCTCCGGAATCATGGGGCTTCCGGAAAATCCCATGCCCATCGTTTTCAAAGCGGATGTCGCCACGGTTTTCCGGCATCTGATCGAACTGATTCCGCTGATTTTCATCTGTTTTTTTATGGATATGTTCGATACAATGGGAACCATCATCGGAGTTGCAACCTCCGCAAAACTTCTCAACGAGAACAATGAAATTGAGAGGATTGAACGGGTATTCGCCGCCGATGCAACTGCGACGGTCGCGGGGGCTCTCTGCGGCCAGAGTACTGTAACATCCTATCTGGAAAGCGCCGCCGGCGTCGAATCCGGCGGAAGAACCGGACTGGTCGCCGTGGTGATCGGACTCTGTTTCCTGCTCGCGATGTTTTTTGCGCCTTTTATCATGGCGATTGCGGGATATGCGCCGGTTACATCCTCTGCGCTGGTCGTCGTCGGAGTCATGATGATGGGATCCGTTTCAGACATCCGCTGGGACGACTATACCGAAGGCGTTCCGGCATTCCTGATTTTCGCAGGAATTCCGTTCAGCAACAGCATCATCGGCGGGATCTCCCTCGGGCTCATTGCGTATCCTTTCATTAAAATCTGCAGCGGCAGAGTGCGGGACCTGAACTGGTTCTCCTATCTTTCCGCTTCATTTCTGATCCTTTATTTGGTCCTGCTGAATCGGAAGTAACAGGGCTGACCTTTCACGGCTTTTTCTCTTTCTCCTCAAAAACGAGGACTTCTTTCTTTTCCCCCGGGAAAAAAAGATCCCCAGGGCTTCATGGTTTCGATAATTTGTGTTCTGAAGTGTATGCGCACTCAAAGTGATATCATGCTGTTTGTGATCGGAATCGTCAAGTGGTACAATATGAATTCAGCTGTCAACTATATCGAATCCGAAAACATCAATGAACTGATTCTTGCGCTTTTCTCTATAGCATCTGGCTGACACCCTATATTGGCGACATCATCATTCCGCATACAAACTCCGGAAGAGAAAGAAGAAAACAGAGACTTTTTCAAAGCCGCGCTTGCATTTAATGCAACCGGTTGTATTTTATAAAAAACAACCGATTGCATTTTAGTGTTCAACCAAAAGGGAAATCATGTTTACAACGGAGTACACACTTTATTTCAAGCGTGCGGAAGCCTTCCGCGACCACGTCAAGCAAGCCATGTACGGAGAATCGGTCGATCTGATGTGCGAATATGCAGTCAGCCGGGAACCGGTCGCCTTCAAGGATCGTCTTTCCCTGAGCTACAAACCAATTCACGCCGGCGCAAAATGGGGGGAAGCGTGGGAAAGCGCGTGGTTCCGTCTTTCCGCGACGGTACCGGATTCTTTTGAAGGAAAGGAACTGGCATTGTTGTACGATACCGGAGGAGAATCCCTGATTTTCGATTCAAACGGAACACCCGTCTATGCGCTCACCGGAGGATCGGTCTTCGCGGAGAACTACGAAAAAAGCAGATATGTAATCGGGAAAAAGAAACCGGGGGAATCCCTGGAATTCTGGATTGAAAGTGCGGCGAACAAACTGTTCGGACTGGTTCTGGAGGGTGGAATTCTCAATCCGCAGCATCCGTACGGATATTTTGTCGGGACTTTGAACACGGCAAAACTGGCCGTGTTCCGGCGTGAAATCTGGAATCTGTTTCTGGATCTGGATGTGGCTCTCGAGGTCGTGAAAGGACTTCCGGAAAATGATTACCGGAAACACCGGTTTGTCCGAATCCTTTCCAATGCGGCGAACGTCTACAACGAAACGCCCGCCAACGCGGAAAGGGCAAGAGCCGTTCTGAAAGGGATCCTTTCCCTTCGCGCAGCAGACTCCGCAATGACCGCCCATGCGGTGGGACATGCCCACATCGACTCCGGCTGGCTCTGGCCTGTCCGCGAAACCATCCGCAAATGCGCCCGCACCTTCGCCGCGCAGATTGACCTGATTGAACGCTATCCCGACTACGTCTTCGGCGCTTCCGCGGCACAGCACTACGCTTTTACAAAAGAATACTATCCGGAACTCTACAAAAAGATAAAACAGGCGGTCAAGGAAGGACGCTGGGAAATTCAAGGCGGCATGTGGGTGGAGGCGGACTGCAATCTGATCAGCGGGGAATCCATGGTACGCCAGTTCCTTCACGGCAAGAACTTCTTCATGGACGAATTCGGGTTCGATGTCAAAAACCTCTGGATTCCGGATGTCTTCGGCTACTCCGCCGCCCTCCCCCAGATCATCCGGAAAGCGGGGTGCGACTATTTCCTCACACAGAAGATGTCGTGGAATCAGTTCAACCACTTCCCCTATCAGACCTTCAAATGGAAAGGGATCGACGGCAGCGAGGTCGTCACCCACTTCCCGCCGGAAAACACCTACAACTCGCAGCTTCAGCCGAAACTGCTGATGGAGGCGCAGAACACCTTCATGGAACGCGACTCCCTGACGGATTTCATGTCCCTTTACGGGATCGGAGACGGCGGAGGCGGACCGACCGAAGAGCAGATCGAACGCGGCAGACGCATGGCGAATCTCGAATGCTGTCCGAAAGTCAAATTCGACCGTGCGGACCGCTTCTTCGAAGAGCTTTCCAAAAAAGCGGACCTTCTGCCGACCTGGAAAGGAGAACTTTATCTGGAACTTCACCGCGGAACCCTCACCACGCAGTCCCGGACGAAACGCAATAACCGCAAACTCGAGCAACTGCTGACAACCGTTGAATTCCTTGCTTCAATGCTGCCGTTCTCCGACTATCCGGCGAAGGAACTCGACAAAGCATGGAAACTTCTGCTGCTCAATCAGTTCCATGATATCATCCCCGGCTCTTCCATTACAAAAGTCTATCAGAATACGGAAAAGGAGCACCGGGAACTGATCGAACTCTGCGACCGTCTTCTCGACCGGATCGGCTCGAAGCTCTTCCCGGAAGACAACGGAGCCGCTGCGCTTCTGAATACGCTTTCCTACGACATCGACACCGTGGTGGAACTTCCGGAATCCTGGAACGGCTGCACAGTCCTTGATGCCGACGGAAACGAACTGCTGACACAGATGGAAAACGGGAAAACGACGGCAATCGTTCATCTGCCGAAATCTTCTGTGACCACAATCCGCAAAGCGGAAAAGAAGGCGCAGGACGCGGTCGCCGATTCCGCGGAACTGGTGCTTGAGAATGATTTTGCAAAATACGTTTTCTCCCCTTCGGCGGAACTGCTGGAGGCTTATGACAAAGTCAATCACCGCACGATTCTCAAACCGGGATGCAAAGGGAATGAACTGTCGCTCTATGTTGATTTCCCGGTCAACTGGGAAGCATGGGATGTCGATATTTATTACAGTCAGCAGTTCCTCGCGCATCCGGAATCCGTCAGTGCCCGGAAAGTGATCGAGGGCGGCGTCCGGTCGGCTCTGGAATTTGAACTGAAAATCTCCGGTTCAACCATCCGCCAGACCGTTATTCTTGATAAGACAGGCGCCAGACTTGACTTCAAAACATCCGTCGAATGGCATGAAGACCGTAAGATGCTGAGAACGGCATTTCCGATCCATGCGTTTGCCGATGAGGCGTCCTTCGATATTCAGTACGGTTATGTCAAACGTTCCATGAACGACAACACCAGCTGGGATATTGCAAAATTCGAAGTCGCAGCCCAGCGCTATGCCGATATTTCCGAAGACTCCTGGGGCGCCGCACTCCTGAACGACTGCAAATACGGTCACAAGGTAAAAGACGGAGTGATTGATCTTGCGCTTCTGCGTTCGCCCAAATATCCGGACTTCGATGCCGATCTGGGGCATCATGAATTCACTTACAGTCTTCTGCCGCACAAAGGCGATCTGATCCATTCCAATGTCATGGAACAGGCCGCTCTGCTGAACAGAGGAGTGCGTATATTCGAAGCCCGTACCGCAGGCAATGCCGTACCGGTCTGCACCCTGGATTCGGATTCCGTTACGCTTGAGATTGTAAAGAAAGCGGAAAAGGAAGATTGTCATGTCATCCGCCTGGTCGAGACCAAAGGTCATGCGGCGGAAGCGTTTCTGAAGCTCTCCGATGCATCGTTGAAGGTCTCTTCCACCAATCTTCTGGAATGGACGGACGAGACGGAACATCCGAATGAGAACGGATCGGTCAAATTGACCTTCTCGCCGTTTGAAATCAAGACACTCAAAATCCGGAAATGAATCCACGGAACGGAACCGGAATCAAATCCGGTTCCGTATTTTCCCCTATGAGCAGCATCACGATTCACGACATTGCAAAACTGGCAGGACTCAACTCCTCGACCGTTTCGCGGGCGCTCCGCAACGACAGCAGAGTCAAGGAAAGCACCCGGGAACGGATCCGTCAGATTGCACGGGAACACGGCTATATTCCGAATCTCAACGCCCGCAGTCTCGCGGATGGACGCACTCACAGAATAGCTTTTCTGATGAATACCCTGTACAACGGAATTGAAATAGAACCGGCAACCGAGGCGAATCGTCTGCTGTCCGAACGGGGATACAGCCTGATGCTCCTTTTATGCAGCGGTTCAAAAGAGATCTTCAAAACGCATCTGGACCATCTTGCTCAGAAGCTTTGCGATGCCGCATTGATTATTCCCGGTTTCGGGGAGAATGACAGAGATATTCTGGAAAAATTGAAACTATTGAAATGTCCTGTAATTTTTATTGACCGATGGCCGGAAAACACGGAATATCCAGCGGTAACGACCGATCATGCAAAAGCTATGAAGCATCTTTTCAAGTGCGCGGTTTCTGAAAACATGGACAGTGCGTTTCTGGATCTATCCACCGGCAACAGTGCCTCGCGAAATCGTTTCAATGCGATTCGCGAAGAATTGGAACGGCATCGGATTCCCTACGTTCGGGAACTGAAACAAATGCCGCAGTTTCTGAAAGAGGGAAAGAGAAGAAGTCTTTGTGTTTTTTCCAACGGGATCCGTCCGGGGGAATATTTCAAAGAGCTGTTTTTATCAGAAGGGGCAAAGCGTCCGGATAAATTTTTCACATGCGGATTCGACTGCATCGGACCCGATGTCACTGCGTATTATGATAAAACCTATCTCTGTATTCAGGATTTCAAGGAAATTGCCCGGGTGAGCAGTGAGATGCTTCTCCAGCTGCTTGGCGGAACCGTGTTGAAGGAGAAAATTGTTAAAGTTCCTCCGCTGAAAGTCATTTCCTGCTGAAAGGGAGAAGATATACGGTTTTGTATTTTCCATTCAGCGAGTTTATTTTGCTGTTTCATTCAATATATGAACGACGTTTTTTCAAAATTATTAAAAAACAGACTTGACATTTCCGCAGGAACCGTTATATTCCTGAACACCCGAGATTCCGGAGAGATGCCTGAGTGGCCGAAAGGAACGGTTTGCTAAACCGTCGTACGGGTAACACCGTACCGCGGGTTCGAATCCCGCTCTCTCCGCCATTTGTAATATGCACGACTTTATGAGTATTTTAGTGAGAATGTCCCATGAAGTCGTTTTTTATTGTCCGTTGTCTATCAACTTGTTTGGGTAAAAAAGAAGCCTGTTTTGTGAATTTAATAACCGCCGATGAGGACTTGAATCATTTGAGCGTGGGTGTTGAATCCGGAGTTTTTGCCATCATATAGTAGCGCTTTTCTATTTCATCCGGAGTTAGGTCTCCCATTTTATGATGAGGTCGCTGCCGATTGAAAAAGTCAATATATTCTGCAACGGTTGCAGAAAGTTCCTCTTCTGAATGATAATAGTTATGTGATAACTCCTCTCTTTTCATAATACTGAAAAATGATTCGGCAACAGCATTATCGTATGGGGTTCCAGGATTGGAAAAAGATTGTTTCACATTATGATCGCGTAAATATTTCCTGAAACGATAAGCCGTATATTGTAAACCCTGATCACTGTGAAACATTAAATTCTGTGGGTTCCCACGTTTCTCAAATGCATCTTGAAAGGCCGCCAGCACCAAAGTTGTGTTGTTTTGTCTTGATATTTTATGTGCCAGCACTTTACGGGAGAAAATATCAATGATAACACAAATGGCATAGAAATCAGCATTGACCCGTGCATAAGTTACATCGCTTACCCAAAGCTGATTGGGAGCAGTTCTCGTGAAATCCTGATGAACACGGTTTCTACGGTACATGTATTGGCGGTTTGTTGAATTGTAACAACGGAGTCTGGCTTGTTTTGCCAGCAGATTCATCTCTTTCATAAGTCGTTTTATATGTGCAGCCGAAACCTTTATTCCCTGTTCCGCTAGTTTTATGTGAATCTTGTTTGCTCCGAACCTCTCTTTGCTTTCATTAAAAACAGTTTGAATAAGCGGGCGCAGCATTTCGTCGGAAGCGCCCAGCCAGCTCCATGGTGATGGTGGATCGAGGGGAGATTTTTTCGAAATGGGAAATGGCCACAAAATGAATGCCGTCGGGCTATGATGACCGCCCGACGGCATTTCCCTCTTCATAATAATGAGCCCGAGCTTATTGGCTACTTTGCTTCTCCCTTGGGGATCAGCAAATCAATCTGTCCCGCCGGAGTGGAATTCAAACGAGGCAGAACATCTTCGAGCCACTTGCGAAAGCAGATGCCGTTCGCTTTGCATGTCGCGG
>CALXMJ010000148.1 GCA_944389445.1 uncultured Victivallales bacterium
CATATTTCTTCCCAGAGTCCGCATCGTCTGCATACCCTCCAAATCCTGGCGGACCTCATCCGGAGTAAAGCCGTGTGTTGAATTCCAATACTGGGAGGAGACCAGCGGCATCTCGCTGATGGTGAAATATTTGTTCAGACGGTCGAACGCTGCGGAAGCCCCTCCGCGACGGCAGTTTACCACGCAGGCGGCCGGTTTGTGCTGGAACACCTCCGACGCCGAAAAGAAGGCCCGGTCCAGAAGCGCGCACAGAGTTCCCGGAGGTCCGGCATAGTAAACTGGTGCTCCGACGACGAGCCCGTCGCATTCTTTCATTCCCGCAACGAATTCCGTATAGAGTTTATCTTTGAAAACGCATCCGTCACCGGTTTCCCGGCATCTCCAGCAGGCAACGCATCCCTGCACTGCGCCGGTTCCGATCTGAAGCACTTCCGTCTCAATTCCGTTCTCCGCCAGTGCGGAAGCCACTTCGCTCAATGCGGTGAATACGCATCCGTCCTTGTGCGGACTGCCGTTCAAAAGCAAAACCTTCATCGGTCACTCCTTTCTGTTGCAGAATAATGGTTCCGCTCTACTATAGCACATCGCCGGAGGAAAGCAACACGGAAAAAAAATGCCGGGACACCGCAATCGGCATCCCGGCGAAATCGCAAAGGATTATTCCGCAAAACGTCCAAATGTGAGAAGAAGAGGATAATCCCTCAGGGGCAGATGGAGGAACTTCCGATAGCCTTTGCCGTCGTCTTCCACCATGTTTTCCGGAATAGCGTAAATGGAACCGTCGAGGAGATCAATCAGGTGGGCTTCGCCCTCCACGCCGCAGACTTCGATGGTCATGGTAGCCTCATACGTTGTCGTCAGCAGTTCGGACGGAGTCCAATAGACGAAAGCGGAACTTCCGTTCGGCTTGGTGAAGCCATGTGCCATGAGACTCCGGACGGGATCCTCTTCCCGCAGCAGCAGCGGAGAGCCGCACGGCGACGGACGAACCGGGAGATCCGCAAGCGAATACTCCTCCCGGAAAATCGACGCCAGCACCTGAAGCGCACGATAGGAGGGCTTCGGCGTATAGACTCCGGTTGCCACGCCGTTTTCATCAAAATCGGCACCCAGCACGCCGAAATAGCCGAAGTCAAGGTAACTTCCCTTGTCTCCGACCGTTCCATTCAGCGCTTCGATCATGTCCATGCAGGAGAAGTAGGATGTGAACAGAACCTTTTCGAACATGTGCGCCAGCATGTGGCGTGAGAGGAATTTCGCCTGACGCATCGGAGTCCATGCGGCTCCGCGCAGAGCCCCGGCGCCGTCGCGGCGGGACTGCGTTCCCGTCTCGCCCTGAATGAATTCCATCGCGGGATTGTAGCGCAGACAGAGTGCTTTTACGGCACGCATCCGTTCGATTGCTCCACGTTCATCCGGTGAATACCCGTGATAGCTCAGGGCATTCATGTTTGCGCCCGCACCGGTTTCAAGCATATCACGCACCCACTGGAGATTGTGGACACAAATCACGCCGCCGATGACCTTTGCATCCGGATCCGCTTCCCGCACTGCCTGTGCCGTTGCATTGACGAATTCCCCGTATTCTCTTCCACTGACACCGTGTTTCCAGCACCATTTGCCGTCGGGCTCGTTCCAGACCTCATACCAGCCGATCTTTCCCTTGTAACGGGTCACGAGAGCGACCACATAGTCATGCCATGCCTTCTTCTGTTCTTCCGTATGAATCGGCGGGCATCCCACGGCTCCGAATACCTTTGCCGCAGTTTCATCATACAAACCATTTCCGTAGCAGAGGCAAACCCAGGGACGCAGTCCGCGGCGAAGCAGATTCTCCACAATCGAATCGAACCAGGCGAAATCATACACGCCCTTCTTCTGTTCCGTCCGAGCCCACCCGGACTGAATGCGAATCCACTTGATTCCCAGCTCAGCAACCTTGTCATACGCCTTTTCCGGATCGAAGACCCCACGGTCCAGCTTTTCAAATCCGAGTCCGAGAACAGACTCTCCGACCTGTGCGGAACTTACCGCCTTCACCAACCCGACCTTTTTGAAACGATCCATCCGACTTTCTCCTCCTTATCCTATTGAATTTGCAACCGATAACGCGGAAGAGAGTTCCTCCGCGGTATTTCCGATCAGACGTTTCACTTCCTCAATATGTTCCGGCGTGTATCTGGAGACCGGCATGGAACAGCCCAGCGCAGCCAGATACACTCCATTGGCAAACACCGGCACTGCAAAAATCCCCTGAAGACCGCTGACGGAATGATAACCGCCCTCTTTCCGAATCTTTGCCAGAGACGCCGCAACCATCTTCCGCTCGCGGAACTCCGGACGAAGATTCCTCCCCCACTCGGACGAATCATAAATCTTCAGCGCCTCTTCCAGCGGTGCATACGCCATCTCCACCACACCCGAGGCAGTTCCGTAGACATCGTTATATGCCAGCTGATTCAAGTGAATCACATGATCCGGATTGCAGTTTCTGTGGTACAGCACATAACGCATCCCTCCGCACACCTGCGAGATGAACACGGAATCGCGTACCGCTTTCGCAAGCCGGTCTACCGCCGGAATCGCTTTCTTCAGCAGCTCCGCCTGATATTCCGCCATATTGTTCAACGTTACAATCCGCGGTCCAGCCATGTATCCCGCCTGCCGCGAAACCCGGATGATATAACCGGAATCCAGAAGCATTCTGATGATACGTGAACAGGTCGCCCGGTTGAGGCCCAGTTTCTCCGAGAGCGCTAGCGGCCCGATCGGATGCGGAGTCGACCGGACAATCTCCTCCAGAATCGCAAAGGTTTTGTCCAGAACTTTAATCATGATGCAGCACTCCAAAAGTTCATATTATGAATCTTTATTATCATATTTTATATTATAGCATCATAATAAGAAATTTAAAGTGTAAAAAATGAGTTTTTGAAAAATTGAAAAAAAGAAAACCTCCTCCCGGAAAGTTTCCGGAAGGAGGCTCATTGCTTTCACACAGAGAAAGAAAGGGGTTCTTTTTCTGTGGGAATTATTTGTATTTCGGCAGCATGTCTCCGTGCGCTTTGATGAGATCGTCGCACATGGCGATAATCTTGTCGATGCTGAGTTCGGAGGCGGTATGCGGATCCAGCATGGCGGCCTGATAGATGCACTCTTTCTTCAGAGTCAGAGCGGCTTCAATGGTCAGGAGCTGGACATTGATATTGGTCCGGTTCAACGCCGCGCAGACCTGGGGCAGATCGCCGACATAGGTTCCCTGGACGCCGTTGGAATCGACCAGGCAGGGGACTTCCACCACGCAGTCGTGCGGCAGATTCGGGATCAGGCCGTGATTCATGACGTTTCCGCCGATCTGATAAGGCACATTGGTCACGATCGCATTCATAATGCCGGAACCGTACTCTTTGGAAAGCGTATGGTCGAGTTTCGCATTGCCGCAGATTTCCTTGTAACGGGTCTTCCAGCCTTCGATCTGGCGGACACAGCGTCTCGGATATTCATCCAGAGGAATCCTGTATTCGTCGATGAGTTCGGGATAATTCGACTTGATCCAGTAGGGCATGTATTCGGCGTTGTGTTCGCTGGATTCGGTCACATAGTATCCGAATTTCATCATGATCTCAAGACGGATCATATTGCCGGACTTTTTCTCCGGATCCTTTGCTTTCCTCCATGCGGCGAGTTTCTTCGCGGCGACTTTCTTGATCTCGGGATAAATATCTTTTCCGTTATTGGTGATCTCCAGAAGCCATGCCATGTGATTGATTCCGGCGATGCGCCCGCGGATTCCGTCGCGTTCCCCTTCTCCCTTGTAAAGGTCAAGAGAATCCAGCAGGGAGGAGACGCAGCCCTGAACGGAATGGCAGAGACCGACCGTCTTTACGGAAGATCCTTTCAGCATCGCTCCGGTCAGCATTGCCATGGGGTTTGTGTAGTTCAGGAACCATGCATTCGGACAAACCTCTTCCATGTCGTGAGCGAAGTCCAGCATAACCGGAATGGTGCGCAGAGCGCGGAAAATGCCTCCGATGCCCAGCGTATCGGCAATGGTCTGCCGGAGACCGTATTTTTTCGGGACCTCGAAGTCGATGACCGTTGACGGCTCATAGCCGCCGACCTGAATGGCGTTGACGACAAAATCCGCTTTTTTCAATGCGTTTTTGCGGTTTTTCATGCCGAGAAACGTCTTGATCGTCGCACGGCCGCCGTTGATGTTTTTGTTCAGGGTTTTCAGCATTGCCTCGGACTCTTTCAACCGGACCGCGTCAATATCATACAGCGCGATTTCCGCATCTTTAAGAGCTTCCCTGCACATGCAGTCGCCCAGCACGTTCTTGGCGAAAACCGTGCTCCCGGCGCCCATAAATGCAATTTTTACATCCTTGCTCATTTTCTCTTCCTTTTTTTGTTGTTGATTGGGGACGTAATAATAATGTATCGCGGAAACCAGCAAAACAGCAATAAGAAAAATATGCTATTCATGGTGATTTTGTGCTTTTTTTATCAAAGAGTCTTGTATTGCGGAAGGCCCTTATTATATTAACGCATACTACAGAATATAAAAAGGGAAAAACTATGACCATCATCAACCATTTCCATCGGATTCTGCACGGCGGAGACTACAACCCCGATCAGTGGCTCCATATCCCCGGAATCATCGACCGGGATTTTGAGCTCATGGAACAATCCTGCTGCAACACCTTTTCCGTTGCGATCTTCTCCTGGGGGCAAATTGAAGTTGAGGAAGGAAAATTCGACTTCTCCTGGCTCGATGACATCTTTGCCCGATGCGCGGAAAGCGGGAAAAAGCTGTTTCTTGCCACGCCGTCCGCGGCGAAACCGGCATGGCTCGGGAAGAAATATCCGGAAAGCTGCAAAGTCCGCTCTGACGGGCACCGCGATTTCTGGGGAAAACGCCAGAACAACTGCCTGACCTCTCCCATCTTCCGGGAAAAGGTCCGGCAGATCAACCGGAAACTGGCGGAACGGTATGCAAATCATCCCGCGCTCGGCGGCTGGCACATCAGCAACGAGTACAACGGCGAACCGTGCTGCTGTGATCTCTGCATCCGGAAATTCCATGAATTCCTGAAGGAGAAATACGGTACGCTCGAAAATCTGAACAAGCAGTACTGGAGCGCATTCTGGGGACACCATCTGACGGACTGGGATCAGATCCATCCGCTGGATGGTTCCATGAATACTGCCAGACTCGACTGGAGACGCTTCATCACGGCAAATACGGTTGAGTTTTTCCGTATGGAAATCGACGCCGTCCGGGAGTTTTCCGACGCGCCCGTCACGACCAACATGATGGGGTATTACGATCCTCTCGACTACTGGAAATTCGTCCCGTACTGCGACTTCATTGCCGATGACTGCTACCCCAGCTGGTATCACGGCGAAACCGAAGAGACCGCCGTTTATTTCGCCATGCTCCACGACTTGCATTACACCATGCTGGGGAAACCGTTCGTCATGATGGAATCGTGTCCGGGAATCCCGAATTACCGTCCTTATGTCAAACTGCGCCGTCCGAACGAGTTTCAGCGGGAGATGCTTCTCGCCCTCGGACACGGAGCCGACGGCACCATGTACTTCCAGTGGAGAAAAGGATTCGGCAACTGTGAAAAGATTCATGGCGCCGTGGTCGGACACGACGGAGGAGATCAGACTCTCGCATTCAAGCGGGTTGCGGATTACGGCAATAAACTGGAATCCCTTTCCGGAATTGTCGATTCCGCCAAAGCCCCGGAAGCGGCTGTCATCTACGACTGGGAATCCAACTGGGCGCTGGACCTGACTAACGGATTCGGCGGAACGGAAACAAAAAAATGGCAGGAGACGGCACGTCTTCATTACCGCGCCCTCTGGGAAAAGAACATTGATCTTGCCGTCATAGACAGCGATCAGCCGTTCGATTCGTACAAACTCATTGTGGCACCGATGCTTTTCATGCTGAAAAAAGGAGTCGCCGAACGTCTGAAACGGTTTGTTGAAAACGGCGGAACATTGGTCATGACCTATCTTTCCGCGTATGTGGATGAGAACAACGCCTGTTTCTTCGGAGGCAATCCGGGCGGACCGGATCTGCGCAGGTTCTTCGGAATCTGGAACGAGGATATCGACGGACTTGAACCCTCATCCGACCAGACACTCCTCTGGAACGGGAAAAAATACCGCGTCTCGGACTATGCGGAATATCTTCACGCCGAGGGAGCGGAAGTCACGGGAGTCTACGGGGGTGAGTTTTACAAGGGCTCTCCCGCTTTGACCGTCATGCGGCAGGGCAAAGGGAAAGCTGTCTATCTTGCCGCACGGACCGGACTCGACTTTCTTTCCGATTTCTACGGAAAACTTCTGGAAGAAACGGGAATCCGTCCCGTTCTGGAAGGGATGCCGACAGGAGTCAAGGCAAGCCGCAGAACTGCCGCAAACGGGGATGCCTATTATTTTCTCCTGAATATGACGGAAGAGCCGCAGACGGTTGTTCTTCCCCGCGAACTCCGCGAAATCTGGGGAACGGACACTCTCAGAAAATCGGTGGAAATCCCATCCCGCGGCGGAACGGTTCTCAAAGGCTGAACAGAAAAAACGGAAACAGTCCCACAAGGAGGCCGGAGAAGATGGGGATCCGCCTCCAGCTCTCAGACTCAAAGGGATGAGAGCAGTTCAATCGTTGTTGCCGGAATCACTGCCGGATGAACCGTCCTGCCTGATTTCAGACACTCGACAATCTGCTGCGCCGCAGAACGTCCGAGTTTGGCATAGTCTGTGGATACCACGGCGGGAATCCGGAGTTCCCGGCTGGCTTCGAGAAGGAACGACGCACTGTTATCCGTCTTGCGCACGATCAGTTCCGGACGCTCCTCCGGCGGAAGCGTCATCAGAATGCGCACAATTTTCTGATAGGCGGAAAGCCCGCCTTCGGAGAAAATGCCGGTTACCTTGAAACGGCGGATTCGCTCCGCCAGCAGCGAATCAATATCTTTTGTTTCGAAGTTGTGTTCCGGAGTAAATGCAATACCGGAATCGCGGAAATATTCCGGGAAACGGTGCGAAAGCATCGACATCCGATTGTCAATATACAGAACGCTCCGGTGTTTCCGTTCCGCGAAAAAATCAGCAACCAGCTTCCCGGCATACGAATAATCATTCGTTACCAGATTCAGTTTCCGTTCCAGCATGTTCCGGCGCAATTCCTGATGAAACACATCCGTAACGACCAGCGGATAACGCGCATCCTGCTGAATCCGTTCCATCACGGGAAGCGCGGAGGGAAGCGGCGAGAGCCAGATAATCGCGGAAACTCCATGATGCGAAGCCGTCTCCTGAATCGTTTCAATCCGCGGTGACTGGAGCAGATGAAGATGAATTCCCGCCGGATACAGGACATCCCAAATCGAAGGAAGAAAAGGTCCGCGTCCGAGAAAGGGAGAGTCCTGTGCATTATTCAGGATCAATCCGACTTTCAGAAACCGTTCATTGGCCGGCCGGACAAACGTTCCGCCCCGTCCGCGAGTCGTATAGACAATCCCCTCTCCGCAGAGCTCCCGCAGAGCCTTCATATACGTTTCGAGACAGACGTTCCATTTCCGGCAGAGCACTCGCGCCCCCGGCAGTTTTCCTCCGCCGGCATATTCCTCGTCGATCATTTTCCGGAGCCCGTTCAGAGCCTCCAGATACGTCCCGTTTTTACTGTTGCTTTCTTCCATCGGCGCCCCGCCATACTGAAAAAAATAATTTTTTTTCTCCAACCCTATTGCTTTTTTACAACTAATGTACTATAATTAAATAGAACATAAAAAGCAAGCGTTTCAAAAAAAACAAATGAAATTTTTTTTGGATTCTGCATCTGAAAAGGAGAATATCAATGAAAAAAAGAAAGCAGAAATATATGACACAATGCTCAATTCCAACCGGCAAAGGACCGCTCGCTCGGCAGAATTTTACATTAATAGAACTTCTCGTCGTTATAGCCATCATAGCCATTCTTGCGGCGCTCCTCCTGCCTGCGCTGAATTCGGCGCGAAGCAAGGCGCAGACGATCAAATGCATCGGGAACATCAAGCAGATCGGGATGATGTGTCTCAACTATTCCACGGATTCCGGCGGCTATCTTCCGAATGCGTACATCACGCTTGCCGATCCGGCAAATGCAAGAAACTGGACTCTGGGAAAAGATTTTCCCCTGTACAGCATGGGGAAGAAAATCACGAATGAAGTTCCGAAAAACTCTGTGATGGTCTGTCCGACGCCGACACCCGGCACGGATCTGGAATCCTCGTACGGATTCAACCACTGGTTTATTGGAGGTAGCACGGATGGATCGGTGAAACGAACGACTAACAAAGTCCGGATGCCCTCCCGGCTGATGGTCAGTACCGAAAGCGTCGGATTCCGTTCGAATCCCGGATTCGACAAAACCTCCTCCAATCTGGGAGAGGTCATTCAGTTCCGACACAACGGAATGGTCAATGTCGCCTTCTTTGACGGTCACGCCGAGACCCGCGGGATGAACAAGGTTCCGACCATGCATTATCCCATCTGGGAGGGCTATGGATCAAATCATATCGCAACCTCCTGGTTCTGGACCGATGGCCAGCATAACGACTGGGCCTTCATCATCCGCGATCAATATGGACTTTAATCCGCTTTATGATAAGGAATGATGGATATGAGAAAAAAAATTGCCGCTGTCATTTTCTGTCTGCTGACCGCTCCTTTTCTGATGATCGAATCAAAAGGAGCCGTCAAAGAAATCGTCCTTCAGGAAAAGGACAAGCAGAACCTTCTTTTCGGTTCCGGAGACCTCAAGGGGCGCTGGAATCTTTATCATGATCTGCACCGGATGGCATTTTATGTCCTTGCGGAAGGCGAACGTTTGCAGAAAGGAGATTTCCTTTCCGGGAAACTGGAACTGGAGATGAAGCTGGAAAAAAGCGGAAAGGTCTTCCGGATCGTCTACCCGTTCACGCCGCGCGGAATCGAGGCTTTTCAGGGAACGCTTCCGGAAGGATTTCAGGGAGGCGCCATGAAACGCCCGAACGATTTTTATTTCTATGGCAATCTTCCGGACGAGGTCCCGCAAACCTGGATTCTGAAACTCCGTTTTCTGCTCAAGGATAAGACAGGAGAAAAAGAGTATCGCCTGAACGATGGTAAAAATGGAGTCCGTCTTTTCTGCATTGCCGGCAATGCGGAAAAGAAATTTGCGGAAAATCTCTCGCGCTGGAAAAAGCAGGCGGCGAAAGGCAATCCCATGACCCGGCAGCTTTATGATACGACTCTTGCATGGAACCGGAAATTCTCTCCCGACATGGATAAACTCCATCCATGGGGCTATCCCGGCAAGGCGCAGGAGGCATTTAAAGCGGCGTTCGCCGCCAGCGAACCGGGATCTCCCTATTACAAAGATCCGGTCACCATTCAATTTGCTCTTGACGGCATCAACTTTCTGGTTTCCGAACTGGATGAGCATGGCTGCTGGTGGTATCCGAAACGTAGGGCATGGAAATCGAACGATCCGAACACGAACCGTTTTACGCTCTATCCGCTGATGGATGCGGTCTACTGCCTGCTGCGTCTTCCGGAAGGACAGAAGGAGTTCCCGAAATGGAAAGCTCCTCTCCGGAAAGCGGTCGATTTCCAGACGGCCGTCTATGATTTCGGATTGAAATGCAATGAAACCGGCAAAAGAATTTCACCGTCCGAATTCGGCCTGCCGGGATTCATCGACGGAGAACGCTGGGGCGGACGGTATCTGAATCAGGATGCCATGGTGCTTCTGGCGGAGATGTTCGCCGGAAAAATCTTCCGGGAACCCCGGCGTCTGGAACATGCGCACAAAATTCTGGAAGTCATGAAGTCGCAGCTTCTTCCCCGCGGCGGCTTCCACTACATTTTCAAAACGGATGAGTCGCCGAGCTATCACTCTCTGAATCTGAAGTGCATCGCCCGCTATGGAACGGTGACGGGCGATCCGCTGGCAAAAGAGGTGATCCGTCTGACCGAACATTACTGGCCCAATGTCATGACGCAGGAAGGAATTCCCGAATGCTGGTCCGATGTCTGGTGGAAACAGGGATGGCAGGAAGGCGACATTCCCGCACTGGTCATCTCCGCCGCCTGCGCCGATTCCAGAAAAGAGGAACTCCAGAGCCTGCTCCATTCGCTCCTGCAAAGAC
>CALXMJ010000149.1 GCA_944389445.1 uncultured Victivallales bacterium
CAGCTCTGTTATGGACAGATTGTCGCATGGGGGCAGTACCTTGTCGGGATCCTTGTGGTTGTTCTGATCCTGAAGCCGCTGTTTCATGTGGAACCGGCGTTTGCGGCTCTGATCGAAATGGGATTCGAAGGGGGGCATGGAACCGTCGCCGGACTGGTCAACACCTTCGACGAATTCGGATGGACCGAAGGAAAGGATCTGGGATTCACGGTGGCGACCGTCGGCATGATTACCGGCGTGGTCCTTGGAATGTGGCTGGTCAATTTGGCGGTCAAGCGCGGATGGGTGAAAAACATCCGGCTGTTTGAGGATCAGAGCCACTTTGAGCGGAAGGGGATTTATCCGGATGGAAAACAGCCGCCGGCTGGAAAACAGACCGTCGCTTCGGACTCCATTGATTCTCTGGCTCTCCATGTTGCCATTATCGGGCTCGCGGTTACTCTCGGCTATCTGATCCGGGAGCTTCTGATCCTGATCAACACCGTGGCGCCGGAGGGGATCCGGGAATTGAAATTCCTGGCAAGTTTCCCGCTTTTCCCGCTCTGCATGATCGGCGGACTGATTCTTCAGAAACTGTTCACGCTCCTGAAAATGGATTATCTGATCGATCACGGACTGATGCAGAGACTTGCAGGAACGTCGCTGGATTTTCTGGTGGTTGCGGCGGTGGCGTCCATCCGGCTTGAATTTGTCGCGGCAAACTGGATGCCGCTGACGATTCTCTGTCTGGCCGGCGTCGTATGGAATGTTTCGCTGACCCTCTTTCTGGCGCCGCGTATTTTCAACAACGCATGGTTTGAGCGGGCGATCGCGGAATTCGGCCAGTCTTCCGGGGTGACGGCGACCGGACTTCTGCTGCTCCGGACCGTGGATCCGGAAAACAAGACCGTCGCGCCTGAAGCGTTCGGGTATAAACAGCTCCTTCATGAACCGATTATGGGAGGGGGTATCTGGACCTCCCTTGCCGTCTCTCTGCTTCTGACCCAGGGGTTTTCCGCCGTATTCATCACGACGGTCATCATGCTGGTTCTCTGGCTGCTTTTCTGGTTTTTCGTCCTGCGGAAAGGCTCCTATATCTGATTCTCTCCGGAGGGAGATCCCTCTTTTGAAATCAGATGCTCTTCAGTTGGAAAACGTCTGATACGCTTTCCATTCCCAGACGGCGTTTTCCGCGAAGAAAAGACCGGCATAATGCAGTCTGCTCCATGGAATGGCCGATGCGGCCTGCCGCAGTTCCTTCAAGGCCGGTTCGATCAGATCCTTTTCCCGGGAAATGAGGATCAGCCACATCGCCGCGCAGGAATCCAGAATGGTCTTTTTTTCCTCGCCGACCGCCGGCGAAATTTTCCAGTGCCAGAGAGAAGCCATTTCGCCGCATGCAAGAGCCGCGGCCTCTGTACAGGAGGTGTGTGCGCGCCATGCGATGAGCATCTTTCGCCAGTCCGGGTCAAAGGTCCGTCCGGGAGTATAGTCCCGCCATTGAGTCAGCAGGGCCACGGAGTTTTCCGCGATCTGCCGCAGACTCTTTTTACAGATCTTTTGGACCTCGGGTTCGGGACGGTCCAGAAAACTCCGGAGGGCATAGCAGGAATGAGTCAGATACCACGCGGTTTTCCCGGAATCGCGGGGATAGCCTTTTTCGAGAAGTTCCTTCAGACGCATCCCTTCAAAAAAGATCCCGTTCCAGTACTGCATGAAAAGACCCTTTTTTTTCGGCGGGACTTTTTCATACAGATGAAGAGCCGTCAGCAGATGACCCGCCCCAAGCCACGCTTCATAGATGCCGTTCCGGCGGATATAGGATCCTCTCTCAAAACCCGGCCGATCGCCGGGAACCGTCCAATGATTCGCATACAGCCCGTCCAGCTGACGAAACAGGTGGCTGCGGCAGACCTCCTTTTCCCTGTTCGAGGGAATCCCGCTTTCCATATAGGCGTCAAGAGCCAGAAGCCAGGGGGAAATCTGATCGTCCGACGATCCGGGATAGTGACTGTACCCATCGGCGCCGACTCCGCGGCAGATGCAGCCGTCCACCGTGCAGACATCCTGAATGAGCAGAAGTCCCTGTACAAGCCGGCGAATTTCCGTTTTTCGTTTTTCCGTCTCCTTCTCTTTTCCTTCATGAAGTGCAAGGCGGTAGGCCGTAAGGAGCCCCAGCAGGTAGTCTCCATTGAAAAATCCCGCGTTTTCAATCGGCGACCACCAACCCAGTGCATTGGGCTGGTTCCTCTCGCATTCTTCTGCCGTCGGAAGAGAAAGATTCCCCTCCAGATCGGCATAATCCAGCATGATGTTGTTCTTGTCAATGAAGCGCTTCCAAATCGTGGAATGGATCTCATGCTGTGCCTGTTCCAAAACCGCATCCGTTTGTTCGTTTCCCATCGTCGTTTCATCCCTTCCGATAGATACATTGGATCGTTTTTCCGAGATTCTCTCCGCTGCTTGGCGCAACCCGGAAAGAAGAATCTCTTTCCCTTTTTTCTGCGGAATAAAAATGCGAGAGCTTTTTATCCGGCGCTCCTCCTCCCGGACATCTAAAAAAAGACTCCCCGAAAACGGGGAGTCCAGATTTCTGCGGAATTTGAATCAACCCGCAATTATTTGTCCGTGAAGATCTGACCGTTGTCATCCGGATCTTCGACGCGCTTTTCAAGGTCGATGAAAAGCTGTCTTGCGTCATGAATACCGCCGATCAGGAACCAGATCGTCGAAATCACTCCGACAATGCCGGGGACCAGAAGCGTGGTGATGAAGAATTTCACCGTCCACCAGGAGTTCGGCCACGGACTGATCGCATTCCAGATCACAATACCGATGAAGATCAGAATCACACTGTACACCACCGAGTATCCGAAAACGGAATACGCAATGATTCTGTCTCCGCGGGTGTATTCCGGCGTGATGCCGATGATCTTGCTGAAGATGTTCCGGATCGTCCATTTCTCTTTCGGGGGAACCGGACCGTCCGCATAGATGCCGCGGTGCAGCAGCTTGTCCAGATCGTACGGCTTATAGGTCAGGTAGGAACCGATAATGTATCCTCCGACCGAAAGAATCATCGAAATAAAGTAGATTTCGAACGAATTGATCGGGAACTTCACCGGGTCCATCGTCCACTGAATCCAGGGATTGAACGGCGAGGAGATCGTGACCAGGAACGTATCCAGTCCTTCCACCCAGCCCATCTTTTCAAGGAAGGGATAAACCGAAAGCGCCCAGTTGCGCTGCATGATCAGTCCGAACAGCGACGTTCCGGATCCGAAGATAATCGCGCACCATGCGCCCGTCAGATTCCCGAAGCGGCTGTACAAGCCGAACACCATGATCGGTCCCGCACCGCCCAGCCACAGAGAACACATGATCGTCGTAAACATGTTGATGTAGTCCAGCTGGGCAAAGAACAGCGAAACAATCAGGAAGAAGACCGCGACTCCCACTGTCGTCAATCGCAGATAAAGCAGATGCTTTTCCGGCGGAAGCCGTCCTTTGAACATGGGCAGCACCACGTCCTGCATCAGCGTGGAGGAGGCGTTGAAAATTCGACTGTCGTCTGTGGAAATCAGCAGCATCACCATCAGCAGACAGAAGATTCCGAGCATTCCCACCGGGAAGATCTTGCTGACCAGCGCCGGCATCATCATCTGCTGGAACAGCGAACGGAACTTCTGGAACTGATACCGTCCCTCCGGCGAATCGCCCAGCGCCTGACGGACCGTGTTGAAATACGGCGTATCCAGATTCTTCTGCTGGGAGAGCGGTCCGGCAATATCCTTTTCCGTCAGCCGGTCCGGAATCTTCCGCACCTCGTCCATGATCTGCGAGCGGAGCAGCGGATCGGGCACCGCCTCCTCCAGCACTTTCGCGGAAAGATGCTGACGCACATCCGTGCTCGAAATCGGGAAGCGGTTCTTGCCGACAAAGTGCGGACTGGTCATAAACACAATCACCACGATTGCCAGAAGCAGGATCATCATCCATGCAAATCCGTTTCTCCATGCTCCGAGCACACCGGCCATTTTCTGTTCATGCGGGGTCTTGGCCGCGCCGCTTGTGTCGTTTCCGATCCAGCCCGCGCGGTTCAGAACCGAGCCGAGCAGAGAAACCACAAGAGCAAACATATTGAAGTCGCGCAGCTGGGAAACATCATACGGATTCATGAAGCTCTGGCCGGGAACGCGGTTCCACATCACGGGCGCAATGTCTCCGGTCCACGAAAAGTTCAGAATGATGTAGCCGACAATCACAACAAAGATCGGGTAGCTGAGCAATCCCTGGAAACAGTCTGTAATCAGCAGCGAGATTCGTCCGCCCGGCCAGATGAAGATCATCGCCAGCGTCAGACAGAGAAACACCACAATCCCGTAACACGGAAGGCTGATCCCGAAAATCATAATCTTATGGGGAAGTCCAAGATAATAAATAAAGAAATTGGTGGCAATCGCAGGTCCGATCGCGTTGGTGACCATCTCTGCAATCGTTCGGAGTGTTGCGCAGAACACCCGGAAAAATTTGCTCCCGTACCGCATTTCGAGGAACTGCCCCATCGAAAGACAGCGCGTCTCCCGCCAGCGGTACATACAATATCCGGTCAGAGCCATGAATACGCCGACCGGCGCGGTGATCGCTCCCCAGAATCCGACCGCAAACCCGGTCTGATAATTCTGTTCGCATCCGGCAACCAGCGTGATGACGGAAAGCCCCGCGGTCATATCCCCCACCGACAGAACATACCGCCCTGCAATTCGACCCGCCGCCAGAAAGTCAACGACGCCCCTCGCATACTTCCGCGAGTAGATGGACACCCAGATCAACAAACACATCGGGATGGCCACAATACACCAATCAACCCAACTCATTTCTCTCCCTTGGACCTTTTTAATATTCTTTTGATTTTACGGTTCTGAATCTGCAGATGTTTCAAAAAAACAGAGAAAGAGCGGAAGTCCCCTCAGCCAGCGACCCGCCGCTCCTGTTCTTTATAAAAAACATTTCACATTCCCACCATTGGCTAATATATCACGAAAATGCTGAAAATCAATAAGAAAAACAAGAAAAAAAACTCCCTTTCCGGATTTTCCCTCTCCGTTTCTGTGAAAAAGAGGATTCTTTGTAAACTCCTTACTGGCCGATATATCCGTGAATGGCGGAAACCAGATTTTCCACGCTGACCGGTTTCCGGAGGCAGACATCCACGCCCGATTCCAGTATCGCCGCATGTTCCGCCTCCGTCAACCCGGAACCAATTCCCAGAATGATCAGATTCGGATTGGTGCTCCCCGTCCGGATCGCCGCCAGAAGCGGCGTGCAGAACGCCTTCTGAAAATTCAGGTCCAGAAGCAGAAAATCAAAATGGTTCTCTTTCAAAAGGCGGAGACACTCCTCCGGGGTCGCCGCATGCGTCAGCGTGCACGGTTCGTTTTCCAGCATGATCGAAAACATCATGAAACTGGAGGCGGATTTATCCGCCACCAGCATCTCGTAGTGCCGTCCGTCATGCAGATAAACTTTCCTGTTCCGGTCCGGGGAAAAGATGAAACTCGATGTCCGGGCATGGCGCATGTTCT
>CALXMJ010000150.1 GCA_944389445.1 uncultured Victivallales bacterium
CAGCTGAAAAAAACTCTGGACCGGATTGCGCATCAGGAGTTTCTGGTGGAGGAACGCGAAGATATCACTGCGCTGGCGGTTCCGGTTTTTCTGTCGGGACGGGTCGTTGCGGCAGTCGGCAGTTTTATTCCGGGTTACCGGTTTCATGATAAGCATAAACAGGCGATTCTGGAACTGCTTTCGGCGCTTCCGGAAAAGATCGCGGAAAGGATGTAAGGTAAAATGAAACGGGAATTGTTCAAAGGAGTGACATTCGGTTTCTACGCAAGAAACGGTTACTTTTCTTCGAAAGAGGCGGCAAGGGAGGCGGAAAAAATCGCGGAGCTCGGATGCGAGTGGGTGTGTCTGGTGGCAACCGTAATGCAGGAGCGTTTCAGCAGTACGCGCCAGTTCCGCGATTTCACAATCACGCCCGGCGACGACGAACTTTGCGACATCATGAATCTCTTTCACAAACTGGGCGTGAAAGTGATGTTCCGTCCGATGCTGGAATGCTGGGACGGGACCCAGCGAGGCCATCTTCATCTTCCTCCCTCCCGGGAAATCATTCCCGGCAAACCGATTCATTACCGCGAGGACTGGTTTGAGAACTATGCCGCGCTGACCAGGCATTACCTGCGCATTGTGAACCGCTGCGGCTGCGAAGGATATTGTCTCGACAGCGAGCTGAATCAATTCGCCGATTTCTCCGAACACTGGCTCGGAATTGTGGATGTTGTCCGGAAGAACTACAAAGGCCATCTGACCAGTTCCCTGATCGCCGCGGAACAGTTTCTGCCTTTGATTCAGAGGAATCCGAATCACTGGTTTTTTGCGCTGGATTCGCTTGGGAGCAGCATGTATTCTCCGGCTTCCGAGCACGGCGGAGGAACCGTCGAAGAGATGGCGGCATTTCTTGCTCCGGTCGTAAAACGGTCCCGGGAGTTCGCTGAAGTCTACGGAAAAACATTCTATTTCGGGGAATGCGGCTGCTGTGCCACTGCCGGAGCTTCCAAGCTGCCCTACTTCTGGAACAACGGCGGCGGATACGACGGTCAGGAACAGGCAAATTATCTTGATGCCGTAATTCGCGCCTTTTCTCCGGAAGAGTGGTGGGGCGGGCTTTTCTGGTGGAAATGGGATGAACAGAATTACCGTCCGCAGTTCGTGGATGATCCCGCAGGAAACAAGGGGTTCACCATGGATGGAAAGCCCGCTGCGGAGGTGATGAGACGCTGGTGCGCGGAAAGTCAATCGTCCGCGGATTCCCGTTCCGACTGCTGAATCACATAGAAAGAGAGAAAATGAAACTCGGGATTTTTCTTCCGGCGGTGCCGGATGTCAAATGGAAACTTTCGCGTCAGGCGGGAATTGATTATGCGGTCACGAAGGCCGCTCCGGAACTGACCGGAATGGCCCCGGTGTATGAGTTCGAGTCGCTGAAAGCGATCCGGGACCGGTTCACTGAAGCGGGGTTCCGCCTTCAGGCGCTCGAAGGCGACGAGTTCGATATGACTCGGATCAAACTCGGACTTCCGGGGCGCGACGAGGATATCGAACACTATCGGCTCATGCTTGCGAATATGGGAAAACTGGAAATTCCCATTCTGTGCTACAATTTCATGGCGGGAGTCGGATGGTTCCGCAGCAGGACCGCGATTCCTGCGCGCGGAGGAGCCTTGACAAACGGTTACTTCCCGCAGGATATTCCGAAAGAAGAACTGCATCTGACGCATGAACAGCTCTGGGAGAACTATCGCTATTTCATCCGTGCGGTTCTGCCGGCGGCGGAGGAGGCGGGGGTGCGGATGGGACTGCATCCGGATGATCCGCCGGTTCCGGAATTGAAAGGGTATCCGCGCATTTTCACCTCGGCGGAAGCGTATCGAAAGGCAAAGAATCTGGCGTCAAGCCCCGCGTGGGGGATCACTTTCTGCCAGGCGACCTTCCGCTGCATGGGGGAGAAAATAGAAAATCTGATTCTGGAATTCAAAGATGAGATCATTTTTGCCCACATGCGCGATGTGGAACCCTTTGAAGGCGGCCTCCGCGAGACGTTCCATGATAACGGGCCGACTGATATGGCGAAAATGCTCCGTTTGTACAAGGAGAACGGGATCAACTGTCTGATCCGTCCCGATCACGCCCCGACGATGGAAGGCGAGGACAATTCCTCTCCGGGGTACGCGATTCTGGGACGTCTTCTCGGCGCATCGTATCTGAAAGGAATTCTGGACGCGCTCGGCATGAGCCATTGAAGTTGTGTCAGACGGCGCACATTTCCGGTTCGTTCCAGGAGGCGGAGTGCAGAAAACGGGGTCCGGGGAATTCGACTTTTTTCTCCAGAAGATCCAGCACTCCTTCCGGTGTCGCATGGATGTTGATGAGTTCGCGGTCCCTTGTTTTGAGCATTCCGCAGACTCGCGCATTCTCGATGAACGCAAGGAGAGGATCATAGAATCCGCGGATGTTGAGCATTCCGCACGGTTTGGAGTGATTGCGGATCTGGAGAAGACAGAGTGCGTCGAAAAATTCGTCCAGAGTACCGAATCCGCCCGGCATTGCGAGCCACGCGTCGGAGAGTTCGAGCATCATAGCTTTGCGCTCCGCCATGGATCGGACAATATAGGTGTTGGTAAGATTGGTCTGAAGTTCCTCCAGGAAGAGACCTTCCGGGTAGACCCCTGTAACTTCTCCGCCGTTGCGGATAACCGAGTCTGCGACTTTTTTCATGAGTCCGACGTTGGAACCGCCGTAGACAAGTCCGATTCCCCGGAGAGCCATAAGCCGTCCGAGTTCCTCCGCGGCTTTCCCGAATACCGGATCGAGTCCGTTTCTGGAGGAGCAGTAGACTGCGAGTCGTTTGAGTTTTTTGTTGATCATTCGATTTTCCTTCTATTGTTTCGGGTTTCCGGGAATGTAATCCCGGAAGAGGGAAATGCAATCGTCCTTCCGGAGAACTGACGGAATTCAAATGGAACCTGAACAAAGGAGCGGAGATCAGGTCGGGCGGGATGATTTTTTCTCTCTGGCGCGGTATTGCCGTGGAGAGCAGCCGAAATGACGGGAGAAGCGGGTCGAGAAATAATTGCTGTCGGAGAAACCATGAGCGAAGGCGATGGTGGAGATGGGATGTTCCGTATCGCGGAGTTCCTTTGCCGCCTGCTCCAGACGGATCGTGTTCAGATATTCGACGGGACTTGTTCCGAGCGCGGAACGGAAGAGCGCGGTCAGCGATGAGACGGATCTGTGGATCGTTTTTGCCAGATCCTCCAGTTTCAACGAATCGGGATGATGGTTTTCCATGAAGCGGAGCAGGCGGCTGAGATCGCTGATTTCCGAAGAGTGTGTTTTTTCCTCAGAGGAAAAACTGCGGCAGATAATAACGCAGAGATTCAGGAACAGGAGTTCGTTCATGCAGTTGCGTCCGGGAAGTTTGGTGGATTGTTCCATCTGCATGCGGGAGAAGATCCGTTCGCACTCCTGGAGCTGTTCATCGGAGAGGGTCAGGCGGTTGTGAAAGCGGAACTCCTCCTTAAAGCGGGTGTTGTTTTCGAAAAAGATGTTGTAGCCGGGAGAATCGGCAAGATCGCCGCATTTCTCTTTCCATGCTTCTTTGTGGAAAATGAGGTTGGCGATCCTGAGATTCCGCAGATTTTCATATCCGTGGGAGCTGCCGACAGGGATCAGAAATGTATCGCCTTTCCGGATCGGATAGGTACCGTTTTCGGTGACATGAGAGCCCTCGCCGGAACGGACAATGACGATTTCATCAAAATCATGATGGTGCCATAGATCAGAACATTCCTTGAGATAATCCCGTGGATAGTAAATAACACCTAATTTTTTCAAGTGATTTTTATAAATGAAAAAGGATTCCATTTCTTTTTTCATATCAACTTCTCCCGTGCCAAGATAAAATATCATTTTTTTGGCGAATATTCAAGATTTTTAAGGAAATATTTAAGGTTTGATTTCTTTTTTTATGATATAATATAGAAAACAAAACTAAAAAGCAGAAAGGAGCTGTAAAATGCAAACTCATCTTGAGGAAAGGGAAAGAGTTGCCTTCTCTTGCAGGGAACAAAAGAAGAAACATTTTTCTTTGATTGAGCTTTTGATTGTGATTGCGATAATTGCCATTCTCAGCGGACTTCTGCTTCCTGCGCTGAATTCGGCAAGAGAAAAATCTCGCTCGGTCTCCTGCATAAGCAATATCAAGCAGATAGGAAGCGGTTATATGTGTTATCTTAATGACAATAATGACTGGTTGATTCCTCTCGGCAGCGATTCGAACGGATTCGGGACGCTCTGGCATCAGCGACTGGTGACGGGATCTGCTCAAACGCCCACCGATCTTTCTGTTCTCAAGTTTGGAAATGGAGCATATGTTTCCTGGCAGGTGTTTTTTTGTCCTTCTTTGCCGAAGGGGGATAAATTCTCTTACTACATCTCATATGCGACAAATCAGGCGGCAATCAGTCCCAACGGAGCCGTTTATCGAAGCAGGATGAGTTCGCAATATAAAAATCCTTCTAGGATTTATTTGACAATCGATACATTCCAGAACCCTCCTTCTACCGCCTCGCGGACGACTGGTATTTACCGAACATTGGACGCTTATCCGGGAATCCGGCATAATGTCAGAATGAACGCCGGTTTTATGGATATGCATGTAGAAAGCCGCGGAATCATAAGTGAGGATATTGCGCGACGCATCGGTTCCGGTGATTCTCCGGACTCAAGCAAGGTCCAAACCCGATGGCTGAATTCATGGTATAACCGCTGTACTCAATGGTCAACCCCCGTTTTATAATAAAAAAACGTACCTTTTTTCCCTAGGAAAATCAGGGAAAAGCAGAGTGAAAAACAGGAGAAATCAATGACAAATCTGGTGACAAAATGTTCTATTCTTTGCGGAATGCTGATTGCGGGAAGCTTTTTCAGAGCGAATGCTCAATTTGACAACAATGGAAACATTGCGGCTTCTCTCCGGGGACAGCTTCTGTTTGCCAAAGACAACCTTGCCTTGAAAGATCAGAAGAAAACATTGGATTCGATTGACTGGCGTGTGAAAGGTGCTCCTTCTCCGCTGGATAAGACAGTCAGCAGAAAAGGTGTAAATGAGCTGCTGGTCTCCAGAACAGGTTTCACGCCTCTGAAGAAAGGATTTCGGGTTGTATGGGATTGTTCCGTTCCTGAAACGGCGAAGGGGAATTCAATTCATCTTTCTGTCCAGATTCCTGCGGAAATATGGGCGGAACTTCCGGAACAACGCGGGACAATCCGGCGATTTGGTGCGGATCGGAAAGCTGTTGTTGAAACCGGATGTTTCCGCTATCTTTTTGATTTGAGTGGAAGCTCTGTTAATTTTCAGGTTGCGCAGATTGAGGACTTCCGATTCGCCGACTGGCTGAAACGTTTTCGCCTGACATTGGCAACTGAGCCGCTGAAACTCCGGAATGCAAAAATTTCTGTTGAAGTAACCTGCGATATCAATCCGGAAATCTATACGGAAAAATCAAGTCAGATGTTTTTCCATGTTCCGGTTGCGGAAAATGGGAACCGCTCCCTTTCGGATCAGGTGGAAAATGACGGCAAGGGCGGTTGGACGGATCAGGGAACGGATGATATGAGCGTACTCAAGCCAGGACAGATTATCGCTCAAGGAATTCCGTTCAGAATTGGGGGAAAAGCGATTATTCTCCGGGGAAAACACCGGCAGAGTTTTCCTGAGAAATCAACGGTTTTTCCACTTGGAATCAAGGTGGAGCGTCTGGCGTTTTGCCATACGTCGGCATGGAATGCGCAAAGGGAAGTGGCGTTTTTCTATCGAATTGTCTATCAGAACGGAAAAACTGTTGATGTGCCTGTCATCGGAGGCCTTGATGTCGGTGACTGGGTTACTCTTTTACCGACGTTCTGCCGGGTGAGAACCGCATGGAAGGGAGACAACGGCCAGCATACAGTTTCTCTTGCACACATGCAATGGAGAAATCCGCATCCGGAGATTCCGATCAAATCTGTTCAGGTTTTATCAGGAAAGAAAATGGCTGTTGGCATTGTGCTGGCAATTACGGCTGTCCGGCAGGAAAAAACTCCTCCGGAACTGCTTCGCTACCTGAACGAGGAATATAAATCTTCCGGTAAGATGGAGGAGCTTCTTCCGGAACACAAAGTGGACTGGTACGAATGCAGAATTCCTGCCGATCGGAGAATTGAACCGGGCAGTGCTCTTGATGCTTCCTTTGTAAACCATGCTCCGGCAGGGAAATACGGATTTCTGAAAAGAGTCGGGGATCACTTTGAATTTGAAAAACGTCCTGGGGTCCGGGCCGTTTTCTGGGGAACTTGTTTCGGAAGTGCTCCGGAAAAGCAATATGCTCCCTTGTACGCCGAGGCATTGGCGCGGGCCGGAATCAATATTCTGCGGATTCATGGATGGAGCAACCAATTCAAACATCCCGGGTATCCGGAAGAAATCAAGCGCAGTTTTACCCTCCCAGGGGAAAAAGTCAACTATAAAACACTTGACGATTACCATTATTTCTTTGCAGAACTGATCAAGCGGGGAATCTATATTTACATGGATACAATTACTGCCGGCAATTGGTTCAGTAAACCGGGGAATCCGAAGTGGGAGCCGGAGTATCGGGAAAAATGTAAGAAAATGGCTGAAGTCATGTACCTTTCTCGTAACCCGTATACAGGAAAACGCCTTGTCGACGATCCAGCGTTTGCCATGTGCGAGATCATTAATGAATCCACCTGCACCTATGGAGGAGATATTCGGAATGAACGTCCTGCTGTACGGAAAATTATGGAAGGAAAGTGGGAGAAGTGGCAGAAAATGCGTGGAATTTTGCCGCTCCAGCCGCTCCGCGGGACTCCGATGGAAGGAAACGGAAAGGAGGGAAGACGCTTTTTCTCCGCGGAACAGAAAGCATTTCTGGAAGAGATGTATCATTTTCTTCGGAAAATCGGTGTGAAGGTGCCGATATGCGGAACGAATCTGGAGCTGACTGCCGGAGATCTCTGGGCAAGCCAGAATATGGATTTCATGAACGATCATGCCTATTGGGGAGCTCAGCCTGCGCCGAATTCATTCTGGTATCCCAAAAATCAAAGCCTGGTCAAGCAGCCATTGAGCAGCGGAACGGGATTCCTGGGGGAAATTGTTCATTCCCGTCTGCATGACAAGCCCATCGTCTGTTCGGAATGGAGTGCCGTATATCCGAATGTATACAGACAGGAAGCATATCCATTTGTTGCGGCATTTGCGGCATATCAGAATTTTGACGCCATGTTATCCTTTGACTGGTCGGGCGCTTATCTTCCGAATTTGAAACATGTCATCAAAACGCATCGGATTGTCTGTTTGTCTCAGATGGCGGATCCGAGTACGTTCGGGCTGAATCAGCCTGCCGTTATCGCACGCATGAGAGGCGATATTCAGCCGGCGCGGAAACATGTCATCCTGAAATACAGCGAGGATGACATCTGGAGCAATCGCCGCCAAATTCCGCAAACAGTTTCGTTCCTTTTCCAAATGGCACGAGTTTCCATCAAGTTGCCGGAACCCGGTGCAAAAAACGAATGGCCTCTCGGCACCGGAAAAACAAGGGAGGATTTGTTCCATGATGCGGTAAAACGTCTTGATATTCAGAGCGGAAGAGATTATGTCGTTTCCGATACGGGAGAGCTGATCCGGTTTGCCGATCCGGCTCTTTTCCTGGTGGATACCCCGAAGTCTCAGTTTGCCACAGGAGTCCTTTCCTCTCTTGGTTCCGGCGAACGCAGGCGTCTTTCCGCGTTTGAAATATTGTCTTCTATGCGGTTCGCCACATTGACCTTTTCCAGTCTGGACAATCTCCCGTTGAAGAGAAGCAGGAGAATTCTCTGCTGTGCCGTTGGAAATTCAGCCAATGCAAAAACTCGTATCAATGCAAACGATTTTAAGGAATCGCAGGAAGGTCCTGTTCTGACAGAACCGTTTTATGCGGTTGTTTCCGCAGACAATGTTCCCGGAACTCATCTCAAGGTTTACAAACTTAACCCGGATACCGGAAAGCGGATTGGAACTTTGAATACTGTTTTCAAACAGGGAAAAGAGACATTCATAATTGATAAAAATGCAAAAACAATGTATTTTGAACTGATTAGAGAGTGATTCCTCAGAGGAACCGGAACACGGGAAATGTCATTCTATCCGAATTCAATCCGCGATGATCGCATACGGGAATATGTTCCCGTATGCCGGATCCTTGCGCGAAAAGGAAGTTCCGGAGTCGAGCAATGGGTCGGGAACCGGAACATTCAGCCGCTGATCTCCGCTTCGGTTCCGTCTGGCGTTTTGAACCCGGGAGGCTCCGTCCTGCTGGATTTCGGAACGGAACTCCACGGAGGAATCCGCATCGTCAATCTCGGGAACGAGGGGAGAATCCGGATTCGTTTCGGAGAATCGGTCTCTGAAGCCGCGGGGAGTCCGAATCAATGCCATGCAATTCACGATGCGGATCTTGCAGTACCGCAGTTCGGTATGCTGGAATACGGAAATACCGCCTTCCGATTCGTTCAGATTGACAATCTCGGCGAAACACTTTCCCTGCTCAATGTAGTTGCGGTGGCTTTGTTCCGCGATCTGGAGTACGCCGGATCATTTGAATCCTCCGATGAACGTCTCAACCGGATCTGGAAAACCGCCGCTTATACCCTTCAGCTCAATATGCAGGACTACATTTACGACGGAGCTAAACGGGATCGTCTGGTCTGGATGGGGGATCTTCATCCGGAAATCCGGGGAATTCTTGCCGGGTTCCGGGATACCTCACTGATCCGGAAATCTCTGGATTTCCTGACGGCAACTACGCCTCTGCCGGATGCGATGAACAATATCAGAACCTATTCCTGCTGGTGGGGGATCAGTCTTGCGGATTATTATCAAGCCACAGGAGATCTTGAATATCTCCGTCAGCAGAAGGAGTATCTGATCGGACTTCTTGAGCTTTACAGCACCTACATTGCGTCCGATGGAGCGGAGTGCATTCCGGAACGGCGTTTTCTTGACTGGCCGAGCAGCGGAAATTACGCAGCGGAACATGCCGGATTTCAGGGTTTGCTTTTCTGGATGTTCCGTGCGGGCGAGTTTTTGCTGAAGGAACTCGGATGCGATCCGTCGACTGCGGCAGAAGCTCAGAATCGTTTGAAATGCCATATCCCCGACTGCGGTATCAGCAAAGCCGCCGCGGCAATTCAGACGGTCAGTGGACTTGCGGACCGTTCCGCTGTGCTTCTGAATGATCCGTTCCGGGGGATCAGCACCTTCTATGGTTTTTACATGCTTCTGGCGCAGCCGACACGTCCGGCTCTGGAGTTGATTCGTCGTTACTGGGGAGGCATGCTGGATCGCGGGGCAACGACTTTCTGGGAGGATTTCAATCTCGACTGGCTGGAGAATTCCGGTCGGATTGATGAATTCACTCCCGCGGGGAAACGGGATCTCCATGCGGATTTCGGCGCCTATTGTTATAAAGGTCTCCGTCACAGTCTTTGTCATGGCTGGGCGTGTGGACCGATGCCCTTTCTGAGTGAGCGGGTGCTGGGAATCAAATTTCTGGAACCCGGCGGAAAAGTGATTTCCGTTAAACCGGATCCCGGCGGTCTGGAATATGTCTCAGGACGCTATCCGACTCCATACGGCTCTGTTTCCGTTGCCGTGGAAGGGCCAGACAAGATCAAAATAGAAGCTCCTTCCGCAATCGAAATCCTGAGTTGAAAAAGGGAAAGCCCTCCGCTGGACAAAAAGAAAATGGCCTTCGCTTTAATGCTGAGTGGAAAAGCCGGATATCCGGAATATCCCAGGCCGCTGACCGAATGGGAAACACGCTGTCTGCCTCTTCATTCCGTCAAGATACCTCTGGACTCCATCCGGATGATCCGGATCGGAATGAAGCCGAAAGGAAAAAACGGACCTTCCGGATTCGGAATCTGCGCCTTTACCGCAATCAGGGATCACCGGCGGATTTTGATCCGCTGGCGGGAGAACTCCCGCAATTTTGCTGATTTCCGTTCACATCGTGAGAAGAAGTAAAATATTCCGTTTTTTTTCTTTTCCGGGACTTAAAAAAATGATCTTTCGTGATATAATATCTCAACACTTCAGATAAATTCAACAAAGGAAACAGCGATGAATCACATTTTTTATATCGTCGCCTGCGCGGCGGCAATCGAAGGCGGAGGAATCTTCCGGTATCAGCTGAATGAAAAGGGTGTTCCCGAACTGCTCGGGAGCAATCCGATCGACAACGCAAACTGGATTTCGTTCTCCCCTGACCGCAAATATCTTTACTCCACCTGCACGGTCGGCGATTCCTCGGGAGTGGCGGCGTACAAGGTGAATGCGGACCTGTCGCTGACCGAGCTGAACCGGATGTCCGCGGAGGGAAAGGCCGGATGCTATGTGATTACCGATCCGAGCGGAAAATTCCTCTTCTGCGCCAATTATCTTTCCGGCAGTGTGTCTGTTTTTGCGCTGAATGCGGACGGCAGCATCCGGGAGCGTCTCCGCAACATCCAGCATACGGGGAAGGGGCCGAAACAGCCCCGTCAGGATGGTCCCCATACCCACTTCACGAATATCACGCCCGACGGTAAGTACCTGATCGTGATCGATCTTGGAATTGATGCCGTGAAACTCTATCCCTTCGATCCTGTCAAAGGTATTGATGAGGATAAAGTTGTCACGTTCCATGTGGAGCCGGCCGGATCGGGTCCGCGCCACCTGATCTTCGACCGTTCCGGAAAGATCGCCTATCTCCTTGACGAGCTCGGCAACACGATCCACTCTCTTTCGTATCAGGACGGAAAATTCCGGACCCTTCAGATCGCTTCCACTCTGCCGAAGGATTTCGAGGGCGTGACTAAGGCCTCCGCTGTCCGCCTTTCCGAAGACGAGCGTTTCCTCTTCGCATCCAACCGAGGATACGATTCCATCGCAGTGTTCGAGCTTGATGGAAAAGGCGGTATGAAGATGCATGATCTTCTTCTCTGCGGAGGAAGCAGTCCGCGCGACATCAATTTCCTGCCCGGACTCAGAAAGTTTGCTTCCGCCAATGAATTTTCCGATACGGTCTTCTTCTTCGATTACAACGCCGCCACCGAAAAACTTACGCCGGACGGACATGTTCTCACGCATAAACGTCCGCTCGCCATTTACTGGTAATTTCCCGCAGCCTCCTTCGGATGCGCTCTGTCGGACAAAGACGGATGCGCATCCGCTTCTTTTTCTTTCAATGAAACGTTCCGATTCCAGACAGCTCTACGATTACACCGTGGACCTTCACGGTATGTATGCGGAAGAGGCAATGACTCTTTTAACGGGAGTTCTCCGCCGCTGCGGGAAGCAGAGCCGCAGTATTCTTGTCATTCATGGGAATGGAAGCGGAACCCTGCGTTCTCGGGTCCGCGGTGCGCTTCGAAGCGGAAGGCTCCCATGCCGGGCGTTTTTCTTCGGAGAGGATATCGGCGCGCCGGGACTGGATGGGGTTACCGTGATTCATACATGATCCGGAACCCTCGGAAAAATGCAGATAAAAAGAGTCCGGACAAAAGTGGATTTCCTGCTTTCGCCCGGATTCGAAACGATGGTTTTACTTTGCAGTTTTCGCCAGGAATGTCACTTCCACAGCTTGTCCGCCTTTGACGCTGATCTTCTGGATGGCGCGCTTGTCGTGATTGGTGCGGACACAGTGTTTTCCGGAGGCGGCGCCTTCCGAACAGAGAACATCCTGATTAAGACTCCAGCCGTCGGGGAGCCCCTTTGAATTCATCGTTTCGAAATCGCCGTTTTTCAGAACCGCGCCTTTGACCGTGAATTTATCGTAGCAGACATTTTTGTTCTTCTGATTGCTCATGACATTGAAATCAATGACTCCATCCGCTTTCGGCGTGATTTTGAAAGAGTATTGTTTCCATTCGGGAGTCGAGTTTGCGCGAATGAGAAGACGCTGATCCTGTTTCTCCTTCATCCAAATTGCGGGGGAGGCGGTTACTCCTTTGGAAACGGAATTGCAGACCAGTCCGGTTGTCGCCGCGAGATCAATCCGGATGTCCTCCGCGGCAAATCCCGCGGCGGCGATTGTGAACGCCAGCGCAAAAAGCATTTTTTTCATGTTGATTCTCCTGTTTTTGGGTGTTGTTATTTCAATTCGAGTCTGATGTTGTCAAATGTGACTTTTCCGGTCGTAGCGCTTCCGAGCCCGAGCTCCACTGTCAGGAAATCCGTATTGTTTTTCAGTTCGATCGGAATCTGATACAGTTTCCACCCGCCGTTTTCCACGATATCTTTTTTCAGGAATGCTTCCGCATAGTTCTGTCCGCCGCGATTCATGAGCGCACGGATGAAAAGACCGTGTTTCCCTTTTCCTTCAGAACTGGTCTTGACCTTTTCCATTCTGGCAAAAAAGGAGAGAAGCGCATGGCGGTATTTGCCCGCCGGAAATTCCACCCGTTGATAGACTGCCGCTGGAACTCTCTGTTCCTGTGTGACTTCCACGCTCATTCCGTTCCCGGTACAGCCGCTTTTTTCCGCACAGAGGAATTTTGTTCCGAACCGGACTTCATGGAACCAGAAATCAGGAGAGCCGAAGCGTGTCCGTTCAAAATAGCCGTTTTTCAAAACATCCTTTTTTCCGGTCCGGATCAGCGGATAGTGGAACCGTTCCTTGAAAGACATGCCGCGAATTCCTTTGATTCGCTCCTTGGTGCCATCGCCTCGCGTGACGATCAAATCAACGCCGAGATATTTGTTCTGTACAGGAATCCGGAATACAGTCTGATACCCGGATGCGGTTTTCCGCACTTGAAATTCAAACGGTTTCTTCTGGGCTTTGCCTCGTTTCAGGACCCCTTTCCCGCCTGTCGGAGTTCCGTAGAACTGGAGCGGATACGTCGCATTCAGATCAAGATTGCGGAACGGCTGGTCGTCCAGAAAAAGTTCGACGCAGCTGCCTTCATGAAAGACTTTTCCGACACGGGGATTCTTTTCTCTGACATCAACTTTCACAATCAGTTCTTCTCCTTTGCAGGAAATTTCCGCCATGCTTCCATTTTCCAGTTCGATTTTTGCCGGCAGCGAGAATGCCGGGGTATCCGGAATCAGCGCAACGCCTGTTAACGGACTCTGGAACCCTTCGACGGCTATAGTGCTCCGGACCGGATCCTGGCGGAATGAGAACTGCACGGGCAGGGAGCCGATTTTCGATTCGATTTCAATAGGAAGCCCTGTCATGTTCCGTCCTTCGAAAAAGGTGGTGCTGCCGAACCGGCGCGCACGGATTTTTACCGGATTCTGAAGCCGGAAGTCGGAATTCCGCAGCAGTTTTTCCACTTCCGCGGGAGTGCCGGTGACATAATACGGTTCAAATTTGAGTTTGAACTCCATTCCCTTGACCGGATTCCCATAAATATCCAGAATCCGTGCGGAAGCCCTGCCGGGAATCCATGTACTGCCGGAAGGGCGCATGTCATAGAGGAATCCGAGAGCTTTTTTCCCGTCTTTGCTCTGGAAAAGTCCGGCGCGGACCCAGCGGGAGAGGGGGAGTTCCCGGACGGAATCCATCTCTTTCAGCAGAACCGAGAGCGCATTGGTCGCGGCAAAGACGTCGTTCGGCGCGGCAAGGCCGTTGACATTCACCTGGCGGTAGAACGCGGTTGGTGTGTTGGCCATCGTTGCTTTGACGCCGTTCAGGAAACCGTCGAGGAACTGGCGCGCAATTTCGTTTGCGCCGAACCGCTCCTTGTTCAGATAATAGTTGATCTGTTTGGAATAGGCGGTCTGAAGATAATAGTTCTCGGTGTTCCAGAGCGGCTTTTTCACTTTCAGTGTATTGGAGATATCGCGGACAACATCGCGGTAGCGGAAATACATTCCGTTCATGTAGTCGAGTCCGCAGTTGTAGGGATGGAACGCGACTCCATCGAGCCAGTTGACGTAATCTGGATTTGCGCGGTTTAGCTGCTGGCACCACCCGACGATATTCATGCCGAAGTCTCCCGTCACTCCGTTTCCGAGGACGATGGAATCCGGCTGTGCCTTTTTGATCGTCTCATATGTGTATCTGCAAAGGTCGATGAACCATTTTGCGTGTCCTTCCGGAGGATGAATGAGCAGTCCTGGCTCGTTGCTCATTTCCCAGATTTTTACATCATCCCTCCAGGTGTTCAGGACGAAATCCAGATAACGGTCATAGACCCCCTGAACGGGAACCATCAGCACGCCGCTGCGGTTGTCCTTTGTGACTTTGTGCCACTTTGCCAGATATGGAGGAAAGCCCTGCCGCCCTCTCTTGAGCACCTCCTGAATGTTTGTGCGTGTGTTGAAACTTCCGACCAGACAGAAGACCGGTTCGATCCGGTATTTTTTCATCATCCGGATCGTGTTGCCGAGCGGTTCTTTGCGGAATTTTCCCTGCTCCGGTTCGACGGCTCTCCAGTACCCCCAGACCCGTCCGATGGCCTGTCCGCTGAGGCGCATGTCGCGGAAGGTTTTTTCGACCCCGCCGACAAGAGAGATGAAAGTCGTCTCCAGCGGTTCGCCCGTATAGAAATGGATTCCGTTTTCCGTATTTGACCCGAGTGCCCATCCCGGCGAGAAGCGCGGATGATCCACCGGATCGTGAATAATTGCGAAATCTCCGCCGATCCGTTCCGGTGTAAAGTCTTTCAGGTTCAGATGCGCTGCAAACGCGCCATGAAGTTCCGGTTTCCAGAGAACGGTTCCTTCGTAGATGCCGTCCGGCTGCCGCGTCAGAGAGACCGGAAGCGATGCCGCCTGCTTCTGATCGTGGAAAAAGCGGATGTCCGCTTTCCCGGAAATCAATTTTTCCTGTGAATCAAGAATGGCGCGGAAGGTCATCTTCACCGGTTCGCCGGAGCGGTAGAGAGAGTCGATTTTGTCAAACGTGACCGCATATTCGTCCTGCGGTTTCACCGGAGCGTCCACACGCACGAAGCGGAAATTATCCAGATACAGCGTGTTGATCTCCTGCCGCACGCCGGGCAGAATCCAGATGCTGTAAAAGTTCGTATACCCTTTGATTTTGAACCGCTTGGAGAATCTCTTCCACTCGGAGCCCGGACGGAATCCGAATCCGCTGATCATCGGATAATGCTTGTCGCGGTCATAATCGGTATTGGCGCGGAAGTCGATGCGGAAAAGCTGATTCGGAGTATACTTTCCATTCTCGTTCGGCCCTGTTTTCGCATCGAACGAGATTTCCACTTCGCAGGCGTCGTGAATATAAAAATCCTCCAGGGAGAGGCGATAGGAACGGAGTCCCCTGTACCCGGTGAGCATGATGCATTTGCCGGGATTTCCACCGGAGACGGTAACTGGATAGTAGATCCGGTCCGGACGGGCTTTCACCTCCTGATTGCTGATCTGAATGTTTTCAAACTTGAATCCGGGAGCGGGGCCGTTCTCAATTCCGAGTTCCGCGGAGGAGTTGCTGTTGATGGTTTTCGCCGCGGCAAGCAGACTCATACTTGAAAGCAGCAGGAAGATCGGAACTTTTTTCATGAATGTTTCTCCGTGGAATGACTCTTTTTATGTGTTCATTTGTGGTATGGTGTTCAAGGCTGGAAACCGGCTTTCAGAATCCGGTCGGCGGTGCCGCTGTAGGCTCGGGTCGAGAGGGCTCTGGCTTCGGTCAGATGTTCCGCGTGTCCGTCGGCAAAGAGATATCCGGCGGTGCCGTCGTGTCTGATGTAGTTGACCGTATTTTTCGATCCGCTCCCGGTATAGTCGGACCCGAACAGGAAAATGCTTCCCGGCTGGACCCCTTCCGCCATGCTGACCGCCTGTGTGGGAGAAGCGATCTGGGTATTTTTTCTGGTTCTCCCGGGCTGATCGTTATGGTTGTTGACCGCTCCGCCATGCAGAAACGGATTGATATGGTAATTGGTGATATTGTTTCCGTAAAGCAGATTCGGATCGGCGGGGCAGGAAAACGATCCGATTCTCCGGGGATAATGATAGCCCCATGCGACGCCGTACGGTCCCGTTCTCGCCAATGCCGCCCATGCCGCCGCGGAGGTCGGCGAATTCTCATTGAATCCGCAGAGCATTCCGATCCAGATCCGGTATCGGATGTCGATGGAGTATTCCGTTCCATCGCCGTTCCAGTTCGGAACCAGCCAGTCTTCAAAGTCACCGGAATACTGGGTGCTGGCGATTCCGAGCTGTTTCATGTTATTGAGGCATCCCGCGGTCTGCGCTTTTCCGCGAGCCCTGTTCAGCGCGGGCAGAAGAAGACTCGCCAGAATCGCAATCACCGTAATGACGATGAGAAGTTCCACAAGTGTGAATTTCCTCTGGAATGTTGAGATGGAATGACCGTTTTTCCGTTTTGATTTTCTCGTTTTTTCTCTCTTTTTCATGTTTTTCTTCCGGTTAAGGTACCATGAGATTTCTTTCGCCTTATGGACAGAATCCAGCTTTCAGAAATCTGTCTGCGGCTCCATCGTATCCGTGTGTTGAAAGCGCTTTTCCTTCTGTGACCTGTTCGGTATGCCCGTCTGCAAAAAGAATTCCGGCGGTACCGTTGTGCCGGGTGTAGTTGATGGTGTTTTTCGATCCGCTTCCGGTATAATCGTTTGCGAACAGGAAAATGGAGGACGGCTTGATGCCTTCCCCCATGCTGACAGCTTGCGCGGGCGAGGCCACCTGCGTGATTTTACGGGTTCTTCCCGGACGGTCGTCATTACTGTTGACCGCGCCTCCGTGCAGAAACGGATTGATGTGATAATTGGTCACATTGGAGGCCCAGAACAGAAGATCCGGATTCGCAGGACAGGAAAATTGACCGATCCTCCGTGTGGAATGGCATCCCCAGGCGACTCCATAGGGGCCCGGTTTTGCCAATGCCGCTGCTGTCCGCGGCGTGTTCTCATTAAATCCGCAGAGCATGCCGATCCAGATGCGGTGCTTGTAATCAATGGAGTATTCGGTGCCGTCACCATTCCAGTTCGGGACCAGCCAGTCGTCAAAATCGCCCGAGTACTGGATGCTGGCCATGCCGAGTGATTTCAGATTGTTGAGGCAGGCTGCCGACTGCGCCTTCCCGCGAGCCCTGTTCAGCGAGGGCAGAAGAAGACTCGCCAGGATCGCAATGATAGCAATTACGACAAGAAGCTCTATCAGCGTAAAAATACAATTCCTCTGTTTTCCGGAGAGACGCCCTCCGTGGATCAAGAATTTCCTCCGTGAAGTTTTGTCTGACATGGATCATCTTCCTTTTCTCGCAGTTGTTTTCCGTAATTATAGCACATTTCCCGGATTCTGTAAATGTATTTCTTGTTGCTTTTTTTTAGACTTTTTGTAAATAAAAAACGTCTCCAGGAGAAAGTAATGAATAAAATTAGCGGGGATTTGCTTTTTTTGAAAATTCACTTATTGTAAGGAGGAGAGGTGACGGACATGGAGGATAACCGGGGCTTGAAATACAACAACGATTTTTTCTGGAATCAATTCCTTGCGGAACTGGATGTGAAAGTCATCAAAAGCGGACTTGCGTACGGGATTTCCACCTGGTCCACGCTTGTGAATTATTCAGGAGAGATTTACTATCGCCTTTATCTGCCGTTCAGCGGGAAGTTCCGGATTCTCTATCCGGATGGGGCGGTACTGGTTCATCCGGGTGGGATTTATCTGATCCCCTGCGCCACGCCGCTGAAATATGAGGGGATCGAACCCTGCTCCCATTACTGGATTCATTTCGTTTCGAAACAGCTTCAGACGATTCCGATGCTGAGCTATCCGCTGGAAGTTCCGCTGGATGATGTCGCTTCGGCACAGGCAAAATTTCATTCCGTTTTCGAACTGGTCAGGGACTGCTCCACGTTCGCCGGCGCAGTGAAGATAAAAAACACGGTGACGGAACTTCTGGTTCCGTTTTTGGAAAAGATGTCCGGGCATCTGCCGGATGCGTTTCCGGTTTCCGACTTTATGAAAGTGGTCGATTACATCGATCTTCAGCTGAACCGCAACATCGAGGTCGCCGAGCTAAGCGCTCTGCTCGGGATGTCCCGTGCGGACTTTTCCGCCTCCTTCCGGAAAGTGTTCGGCGTTCCTCCCAAACAGTATATTTCCATCCGGAGACTGTTCCACGCCAAGCACCTTCTGATGGAGACTGCGCTGCCGATCAAGGAGATCGCTCTGCGCTGCGGCTATCGCGACGAATTCTTCTTTCACCGCATTTTCAAGAAATACGCGGGAATTCCTCCGGCAAGATACCGGAAATATTCTGTCTACTGAATCAGCAGGGAGTCTGATGTCTGCGGCAGGTCCGTGGCAGGAGATTCCGCCGGACTTCTGCCGCACAGAACTGTTTGACCGTCAGAATTTGGCAAAGGAGACGTAGATCAGGACTACAACCAGAACCAGTGCGGCTCCGATGTACTTCGCATGTTTCCAGGAGGTCATATCGACCGCCTTCACATCCTGCTGGACAAACGGTGTCTTGAGTCCGGCGAACTTCGCCCAGAGCAGCATGTAGGCGATCAGCAGCAGAAAGACCGCGCCGAGGAAGTGGTATTCAATTCCCTTGATCCAGTGGTTGAACGGCGGGACGAAATAACCGACCGCGATGAGGACGCATCCGGCGACCAGCGCGGTTTTCGCCGCAATCGGCGGCGTGTATTTTGAAAGCATTCCGACCAGAACAATCGAGAAGATCGGGATGAAGTAGATTCCGTTCATCTTCTGGAGATAATCGAAAATGCTTCCCGTGTTCGCCAGCAGCGGGGCGATAATCATGGAGGCGATTGCGATGATGAATCCGAAAATCTTGCCGGAACGCACCATCTGCGCTTCGGTCGCCTCCTTGTTGATGACCTCCTTGTAGATGCCGAGACTGAAGAGCGTGCAGGTTGCGTTCAGCCCGGAGTTGAAGGAGCTCAGGATCGCGCCGGTCATGACTGCGGCGAAGAAGCCTGTCAAAGGCGCGGGCAGGACAAGGGAGACGAGTTTTCCGTAGGCGTCATCGGATTTGATCCCGGTTTCTCCGCCGAGCGTTGTGAAGATGTAGAACGCGATAATGCCGGGGATCACCAGATACAGCGGTCCGATCAGTTTCAGGAATCCGCAGAGCAGGACTCCTTTCTGACCTTCCGCAAGAGAGCTTGCCGCAAACGTTCTCTGAATGATCTGCTGGTTTGTGCACCAGTAGAACATGTTGATGATCAGAATGCCGGTGAAGAGTGTCGCAAACGGGACTTCCGTGTCCGGTCCTCCGATGGAGTTGAATTTGTCCGGGATTGTGTTCCGGAGAATGGAGAACCCTTCCAGCCATCCCTGTCCCTGGGTTCCGCCGATGTAATGGAGCCCGAAATAGAGAATCATGAATCCGCCGACCAGGAGCCCGACTCCGTTCAGCGTATCGGAAACCGCTACGGACCGCAGTCCGCCGAACAGCGCATACACCATTCCTACGATTCCCACGAACCAGACCATCAGCCAGAGATTTGCGGATTCGCTCGAAATGCCAGTCAGTGCGGGGACATTCATGATCCCGCTTAGTCCGGTTGCCCCCGTGTAGAGAATGATCGGCAGGAGAATCAGCATGTAGGCGATCAGGAAGATGATGTTTGTGATGATCGCCGTTGTCCTGTCGAACCGGATGTGCAGATATTCCGGCAGGGTTGCGATGCCGCTTTTCAGAAAGCGCGGCAGGAAGAACATGGCCATGGCGACCAGCGCCAGCACGGCGACCACTTCCCACGCCATGACACAGAGCCCGTATTTGAAGGCGGAACCGTTGAGTCCCACCATCTGCTCCGTGGAGAGATTCGTCAGCAGCAGGGAGCCGGCGATGAACGGGTAGGTCAGGGATCTGCCCGCAAGAAAGTATCCTTCTTTGGATTTGACATCTTCTTTTCTCGTCATCAGCCATGTGATGAACGCCACCAGCGCCGTGAAGAACAGGAACGATGAAATCGTAATGATATGCTGCATTCTTTGAACTCCCTTGATTCCTTGAAAAAACGATGTGTCTCATATTTTACTTGTCCGGAGTGCAAATGTCAACAGGCGATTTTTTTTATCCGGGATAAAATATCGAAATTTTTGATGCGGGAACGGGAAACGGGATGCGGAAACGCGCTTATTCCGTACCGGACCGGGCATTGACGTGACGGGCGCGGAGCAGTCTCACTGCGTGCGCAATCCGATCGGGAGAAGGGGGCTTGGCATGCGGCATCGTGTCCGTTCTGCCGAGCGAGGCATATTTGGTGCGTGCAAGGTCATGGTACGGAAGCAGTTTCACCGATTTAACGTTGAGTCCGCCGAGGATTTCTCCGGTTCGTTCCATGTTTTCATCCGAATCGTTGCAGCCCGGTACGAACGGAATCCGGATTTCGATTTCCGCTCCCCGTTCGGAGAGAAAATGAAGGTTGTCAAGAATGAGTTCATTCCCCTGTCCGGTCAGCTTCCGGTGTTCGGAGGAGTCGGCGTGTTTGAAATCAACGAGGAAGACGTCTGTTACCGGCAGGACCGCTTCGAGAGCCGTGCGCGGAACGAAACAGCAGGTGTCCAGCGCGGTATGCACTCCGGCCGTTTTGAGCTGTTTCAGAAGTTCCAGACAGAATTCCGGCTGAAAGAGCGGTTCTCCGCCGGAAAGTGTCACTCCGCCGCCGGATTGTTCATAAAAAGCCCGGTCCTCCAGCGCAAGTGCTGTCGCTTCTTCCGGGGTGATTCGTTTCCCATAGAGACGAAGCGCTCTTCCGAGACATGCCCTTTCGCATTTTCCGCAGGCGGTGCAGAGACTCCGATGAAATTCGTGTTTCTTCTCCCGCATGGAATGAGCTCCGTTCGGGCAGATGGAAACGCATTCTCCGCACCGGATGCATTTGTGCGCGTAGTACGCCAGTTCCGGATGCGGCGGGACGCTCTCCGGATTGTGACACCAGATGCAGCGGAGCGGACAGCCCTTCAGGAAAAAGGTTGTCCGGATTCCCGGGCCGTCATGGACGGCGAATCGTTTTGGTTCCAGAATGATTCCCGTGATGCTCATTTCTGTAACTCCGGTTTTTTATTCCGCGATATTCCGGGCGCGTTCGATGTAGGCGTCCTGTTCTTTTTTTGCCAGCTCGGTGAAGCGGACGTTCCAGCCGCAGACACGGACCTGAAGTCCGGAATAGCGGTCCGGATGTTTCTGGGCATCCTCCAGAACGGCGGCGTCGAAGATGTTGAAATGAATGGCGACACCGTGATTGAGCAGGTAGGTGAAGAGGAGTCCTCTCATGGCGTCGAGTCCTTCTTTTCCCTGGACGGTGGCGGGATGCATCATTACGTCGAGGGGGAAGTCTCCGGGGAAGGTTGCCGCGTCAAGACGGGTCACGGAGCGGATCAGAGCCGTGACTCCGTTGGTGTCCATTCCCATTGCCGGAGAGAGGTTTTTGGACATTTCCTCTCCGGCGAAACGCCCATCCGGTGTGGCGCCTGTGCGTTCTCCGAGCGTGATAAAAGTTCGCGCGGAGTGCCCCGAAGCCTCATAGACGCCGCCGCGGGAATTCGGCCGCAGATTGATTTTATTCCCGAGGAAGCGGGCGATCATCTCCGCATAAAAATCAACCTGATCGATGCCGTTGCCGTATTTGAGTCCGGAGCGCAGAATGCGGAGACGGAGTTTTTCGTGTCCCTTCCAGTTGCTGTTGAGGATGTCGCGGAATTCCGGGAGCGTGAGCTCCTTTTTTTCGAAGACGAACTCTTTTACCGCCATCAGCGCATCGACCGCGCTTCCGAATCCGGCGTTCAGAATGCTGGAATTGTTGTAGACGCAGCCATTGGAAAATGCGTCACGCGCGGTTTTCAGACTGCTGGGGATCGTCGCGGAGTACATCTGCGCCGGATTGATCCGATGAAGGTGTTTCTCGAATGCCCGGGAGCAGAAGATGATTCCCTCGATGATGTTGTCGAGCCAGAGAATATAGGCTTTGTAGAAATCGTCGAAAGTCGTGATTTCTTCGAGTTTCGGCGCTTCGGATTCAAAGACGCGTCCGGTTTTCGGGTCTCTGCCGTCGTTGAAGATGAGTTCGAAGGGCTTCAGCATGTTGATGTGACCGATTCCCGTGGTGTTGCCCAGAACGCGCGGGACGAATTCGTAGCAGCCGCGGATGTCGCAGGTGCGCGCGGTCTCTTCGGAGTAGCCGATCGACATCATTGCGCGCCGGATGGATTCTTCCGAAACGAAAACTAGACTGTTGTGTCCTCTCCGGATCATGTCCAGGGCTTTGTCGAGGAACTCCCGCGGGGTGTTCCGGGCAACTTTGATCTGGATTTTCGGCGTCGGGACTGCGAGTTTGTCAAAAACGTCGAGAATCAGGAAGGAGAGGTCGTTGATTTCCGTCGAGCCGTCCGCTTTCGTCCCTCCGAGATAGAAGGGGTGCCCCCAGTAGTTGTTGATGGATCCCCACTGCATGAGGAAACAGGCGAAAAATTCGCGGATTTTCTCTTCCGTGAACCGTCCCTCTTCCAGATCGCGCTGATAGTAAGGATAAATCATCCGGTCAAGGTTGCCGAGGGAACGGACCTGCATCCGGTCGATGTGTTCACAGAACATGAAGTGCAGGTAGATGATCTGGAGAACTTCGTAGGTATTGCGCGGCGCTCCGGTGCGGAGCTGTTTGAGACACTCTGCTTCGGCGAGCATGCGGGGATTCCCGTTTGCATGTTCTTCCGCATAGCGGATGAATCTGTCGAGCATTTCCAGAACCGCATGGAGTGTGATGGCAATGCCGTCGAAATAGGCTTTTGCATCCTCGGTCATCTCTCCGCGTCGTTCCCGCTCGGCGCGGTACTGCTCGGCGCGGCGGAGAAGTCCCGGAAAACCGAGCGTCAGAATGGAATCCCAGTCCGGAACGGAATGATCGAAATCCTTCCACATGCTGTGGAGTCCGGCGTCGTTCCGCGCATACATGATCTCATTGCTCTCCCGGAGACAGGTTTCGTTGACTTCGCGGTCCCATGCGGAGATGAGAGGGGTGATCGGCCGTTTATTGCGGTCGAAACAGGCGAATCCGGGAAAGCAGTCATGCGGATTTACATCAATCTGAATGTTGCGGCAGATGTATTCGAAGATCCGGCCCTTTACAACCGGATGCGGGAGTCCCTTCATACTTTCCGCAAGGGGAAGAATATGATTCTGGACCGTTTCGTTGTCCAGTCCGGTCGAAGGATCAAAGACCGGATTGCGGAATTTCCCGAACAGGTACTCTTTATCTTGTTCAAATGCGGCATAAGGCATAGCACGTTTCCTCCTGTTTTCCGTTTATTATACAATAAAGACGTGGAAAAGAGAATGCATAAAAAACAGGAAAAAATATACTTTTGTGATTGAAAAAGAGAATCTGCCGGATAAATTTCCGGAAAGGAGATGTCTGCCATGCCAGTTGCCAACAGAATCGGCGTGATGAATGCCGCTGACCGGATGGTTCTTCGAATCCGTCATTTTGCAAGGGGTACTTATCCGGAAGCCGATGGGACTCCCGGAGCTCTTCCGGTCAATCGTTTTTTCCTGCCGATCCGGAATCCGAACGGGGAAGCGTGCTATATGGAGGATGGAGTGATTCATGAGACGCTTCATCCCGGGTATGTCTATTTTATTCCGCTGTTTCATACTGCACGGGTCTGTCTGGATGCGGAGCTGGAGTTTCTCTCCATACAGTTCACGCTGGAGTTGTACGGCGGAGTGGATCTGTTTTCCCGGGTCCCTTCGATCCGGAAGATTGCCGATGCCTCCTGGCTTGCCCGTGCCGAGGCGGCGTATGCGGAACCGGAGGAGTTTGTTGCGGCGGCGATGGTCCGGGCGCTCACGGAGGATTTCTCCGCGCATCTGCTGGGAACCCTGACGGAGGAACAGCTTGCGTTTGCATCCGCATTTTCCGGTTTTCAGAAGGAGCTGGACTACATTCAGTCACACTGCCTGGCAACGACGACCGTTGATGAACTTGCCGCGCTGCGCGGTATCCGGCGCGAAGTGTTTTCCCGGAATTTTTCCCTGGCGGTGGGGATTTCTCCGAAACAGTTTCTGACCCGCTGTCTGGTGAACCGCGCATGCGATCTGCTTCTTCACGGCGACCGGCTTGTACGGGAAGTCGCATTTGAGCTTGGCTTTGCCAATGAGTATTATTTTTCCCGTTTTTTCAAAAAACAGACGGGGCTTCCTCCGTTTCGCTTTCAGGAATATTACCGTCCGCAGAAACCGTTCTGAGGCATTTCCCGGGGGAGTGTCCTATGCGGCAGATTCCGGAAAGCGTCCGTTCCGGAGGATTTTTCCAGGAAACGGATTGTCTTTTCCGATCGGCTGTGCTATATTCCCCGGATTCCGTTTCCGATTGCGAACATAACCCGAGGTCGATTGCCATGCTGTGGGAGGTTTTGAAAAATCCGGTTCTGATTTCTGTTGTGATCTTGCTGGCGCTGTCGGCTTTGCGCCTGAATGTCGTGTTTTCTCTGATTATTGCCGCACTTGCCGGAGGGCTTCTCGCGGGAATGGGGGGAGTCGAAACAATGAACGCGTTCGGGACCGGTCTAGCCAGCGGAGCGAAAATAGCATTCAATTACGCGATGCTGGGAGCGTTCTCCATTGCGATCTCCCGTTCCGGGGTGACGGAACTGCTGGCGCGCGAACTGTTCAAACGGATCGGCGGGGAGGTGACACCGAAAAAACTGTTCGTCTTCAAATACACGCTTCTGCTGATTCTGACTCTTGCGGCGATATCGTCGCAGAATCTGATTCCGGTTCATATTGCATTCATTCCGGTCCTGATTCCGCCGCTGCTGCAGGTGTTTGAGAAGATTCGTCTTGACCGTCGCGCCGTAGCGTGCATTCTTACGTTCGGACTGATCACTCCGTACATGTTTCTGCCGTTCGGGTTCGGACGGATCTATCTGAATGAAGTGCTGATCGGCAATCTCAACAGCAACGGTCTGGCGGTGAGCGCGTCGCTTGCGCCGAAGGCAATGCTGATCCCCGCACTGGGGATGGTTGCCGGACTGCTGATCGCCGTATTCATTTCCTATCGGAAGCCCCGCGATTACAACCGTGCGGAAACGGAGACGAAAGTCATGGAGCCGGCCGAGATCCGGCCATGGAACGTGGGCGCGGGAATTGTCGCGATTCTGATCGGCCTCGCCGGACAGATCTGGCTGGATTCGCTGGTAATCGCCGCTCTCGCCGGAATCCTTGTGTTCGTGATCGCCCGTGTGATCTCGCTCCGGGATACTTCGGATGTGTTTACGCAGGGAGTCTATCTGATGGGCGGAATCGGAATCGTGATGATCGCTGCCAGCGGCTTTGCCGAGGTGATGAAAGCGACCGGAAGCGTGAAGGCGCTTGTGGATGTGGTATCGGTCGGGATCGGGGATCAGCGCGGGCTCGCCGTGTTCCTGATGCTCCTGATCGGACTCATCATTACCATGGGAATCGGTTCTTCCTTTTCCACCGTTCCCCTGATTGCCGCCATTTATGTTCCGCTCTGCATGCAGCTTGGAATTTCTCCGCTGGCGACGATTTCGATTGTCGGAGTCGCCGGAGCTCTCGGCGACGCCGGATCCCCGGTTTCCGAATCGGTCCTCGGACCGACCGCCGGACTCAATGCC
>CALXMJ010000151.1 GCA_944389445.1 uncultured Victivallales bacterium
GACGGTCCGACAATCGCGACGAACTCTCCCGGAGCAACCGAAAAGGAGACATCCCGCAGCACCGGAGGAAAATTCGGCTCATATCGGAAAGTGACATGGGAAAATTCCAGAGAGCCGTCGAGTTTTCCCGCCTGCGGTCTGGCATCCGGGACTTCCACCTCCGTTTCAAGAAACACTTTCAGGCGTTCCGCTTCCGGCTTCCGGGAGATCAACTCCCAGAATCCTTCCCCGACCGCGATCACCGCCGCCTGAAAACTGCCGAATGCAGTAAGAAATGCGAGAAATTCGGAAAGCTCCAGGCTCCCCCTCCAAACCTTGCCGATCAGATAAAAAAACAACAGATTGATCAGTGCCGGAATGACGATTCCAACCACTTCCAAAGCCCCGGCTCCAGCAAAATACTGATCGCAAGCCTTCTTTTCCTGAATGAATTCATCCAGAAAACGGTTCTGAATCCGATCCTCCGCTCCGGCTCCGCGGATCTTCGCGATTCCTTCAAACACCTGCTTCAAAAAACCGGACTCCCAGCCGACTTTGTCCGCCGCCGTCCGGAGCGGCTTCTGCAGCTTCATAAACAGATAAAACAGAAGAGCCGCATAAACAAGAACCAGCGGAATCGCCACCAGCGTCAGTCTCCAGCTGTAATAAAAAAGCATGATGATGCTGCATAACGCAAAGACGGAACCGATGAACTGCTGCGAAATCATCTGAAACGCCACTTCCTGAAGACGGAGCACGGAGAGCAGCCGCATACAAAGATCCCCCGAACGGTACTGCTGGAAAAACCGGATCGGAAGCCGGAAAACCCGGTCGAACAATGCCGCCAGAAGACGTTCCAGCAGGGAAGAGCCGAACAGGAGAAGACACAGTTGCGGAACAACATTCAAAACAACCGTCCCCATGGTCAGCGCCAGCAGAAGGATCAAAAGCTGCCAGAGCTCGCCGATATTCGCGGTCGGAATAATTTTTCCCGTCACATATGCGGTTGCCACCGGTGTAACCAGACCAAACAATCCGACCAGAAGCCCCACGGCGAGAACCGCGAGAAACATCTTCCGGCTTCCCTTCAACAGAAAATGCAGCAGATCGCTCCCGCGCAGGGAGCGCAGCGGAAAGTTTTCGTAAAAGCAATACGCGGCATGCCTCAGTTCCGATTCACATTTCGGCGACAGGGGATGCCGTTCCCCTTCCCCGGGGAAATACCACACGCTTTCCTCTCCCTTGAGCTCAATCACGCAGGGACGGCCCTCCTCTCCGGAAAAACCGATCAGCGCACTGTGGTGCAGACGGGAATAACCGTTTTCCAGCTGAATCCGCCGGGTCCGCCACTGGTTGATCTGGCAAAACTCGATCAGTCGTTTTTCCGGATCGGCGGAACAGTCTTCCGGAGGATCGGCATGGATCGGCAAACCGGTTTTCTCCGCAATGACACGCAGCGCGGCAAGAAGCGGGTCCTCTGCTTGCGGCGGCTTCCGCCGTTTTGTATGAACAATCTCCTGAAGCCGGAAAACCTGATCCCGCAGCCTGTTTTTCTGGTAAAGCCGTTCATCCGCAGTGTTTTCCGCCTGTTTCCGTTCCCGCTCCGCGATGGTGTCCACCGTCTTCCGGATCATTCCGCGCATGGATTCCGGCAAAGTCGCCAGGTCCGGACAGGGGACGGAATCTCCGCTGCTGTCTCCGGCGGAGCTCAGCAGGGAAACGAGGCGATGCAGAAGAGCAGCGCCTTCCGCCGGATTCTCCCGCAGAAACGCGGAAAACGTCTCCGGAGAAAGGATTCGGCAGCAGCTGGATATCTGCGGTACGAGCAGATACCCGTACTCCCGGGAATGCCCGGAAAATTTCTGGAAGGAACAGGCGGGAAAACAGTCGCCGGGAAGCAGAGTCGCAATATAATGCCGCCGCCCGTATTCGCCATTCTCCCGGGAAGTCAGGAACAGATGGATTTCTCCCCGTTCGAGACAGAACCAGCCGGGGATCTCCGAGGCGGGAATGGGAGAATTCGACGGGCAGAGTCGTTCCGGCAGACGCAAAAACAGTTTGTCAAGATTTGCCATTCCGGTTCTCCTGCTGTACCGTTTCCGCGTTCATCAGCGATGCGTAAGCGCCTCCGAGACGCATCAGTTCCCCGTGAGTTCCGCGTTCCGCAATTTTTCCGTTGTCCATCATAACGATTTCGTCGCAATCGCGAATAGTGCTGAGGCGATGGGCGATTATCAGACAGGTACAGCCGCGGCGGCGGACGGCTTTGTCGATCAGGACCTCCGTAACCGGATCCAGAGCGCTGGTTGCCTCGTCCAGAATCAGGATCGGCGCATGGCGGCTCAGAGCTCTTGCAATTTCGAGCCGCTGCCGCTGTCCGCCCGAGAAATTGCTTCCGTTTTCACAGACTTCGATTGAGAGCGGACGCCCCCGTACGGCAAGTTCCTGCTCAATGGAAGCATCGCGCAGGGCATTCAGGAGAATCTCGGCATCCGTCCTGCGGCGGAACAGGGTCAGATTGTCGCCCACACTGCCGGAAAAGAGAACGATGTTCTGATCCACCGCGGCAACGGCACGATTGAACTCTTCCCGTGTATACTGATCCAGGGGAACATCATCAAGCAGGATCTCGCCGGACCACGGCGCATAGAGCCCGGAGGCGATTTTTGCTATGGTGCTTTTTCCGGAACCGGATGCACCCACAAGCGCGATCCGGCTGCCCGGTCGAAGCGTTATCGAGAAATTCCGGATGAAAGGCGCGTCCAGCCGACTGTAACCGAATGAGATATTCCGCAATTCGAGCTTTCCGCGAACGACTTTTTCTGTACTTTCCTTCGCGAATCGGGATTCGGAAGGATAACGCATTACATCCTCAATGCGGTCCTGAGCCCCTTTCAGTTCCTGAATCTGGGACCCGGCGGAAACGAGCATTGTCACAGGCTGTATGAAACTGACCGTCAGCGATTGAAACGCCATCATTCCCCCCAGAGTCAAATCTCCCCGGATAACCAGCCATGCGCCAAAACAGAGGATCAGAATATTGTTGAATCCGGAGAGCAGAGCGGGCACTACGGAAAAAAAAGCCCCCGATTTCTGCATGAGGAGACGCCGGTTTGTGTATTCGGCAAGATGGTTCGCCCATTTCCCGTAGAAATCCAGATCGTGTCCGCCGGCCCGGAGAGACTCCATCAGGGAAATGCCGGTCATGGAGTGGTTGAGCAGTTTGGTTTCCGCCGCCGACAGCGCCTGATTCATCGTCTGCCGACCTTTGTTCACAGCGGAAAGCAGCACAAAATTAAGCACGGCTGTCACCAGAGCAATGGTTGCAAGAACGGCGCTGAAGCGATACATCAGAAAAAGGAAAAACGAAGCCGTAAACAGTTTCACCACATTATTGGCGATCAGGTTGAAAAATCCATCGGCGATCTGAGTATTCATCTGAATCCGCGCCTGAAGATCCGCCGGGTTGCGCTGAACGAAAAAATCAATCGGAAGCGAAAGGATATGACGCAGCATCCGGACGCTGCTGTTTACGGCGAGCTGGATCTGTCCGCGCCGCAGAACGAACTGCGTCAGCCAGGAAAGAACGCCGCTGACCAGAAGCATCAGCCCGTAGCCGATCAGCAATGGATAGAGCCACTGTTCCCGGGAAGTCATCACTTCATCGATGAAAATCTGCAGCATGGAGGGCATGAGAATTCCCGGCACAATCAGCAGGAGCCCGCTCCAGACAAGCAGCAAACCAACCGCCTTTACCTTGAGCAGGAGCGGAAGCAGCGTCCGGAAGACGCCACGCGGACTCCCCTGCGGACGGAACTCCGCAGTCGGCCTGAATGTCAGCGCCACATTGGAAAACGCCTGTTCAAACGTCTCCGCGGAACAGCAGCATCTTCCCCGTGCCGGATCGTTGATGTAATAACGATTGCCGCACCGCCCTTCAAAGACAACATAATGGTTCCAGTTCCAGAAGAGAATGGATGGATACGGAAGCGTAACCAGTTTTTCCATGGAGACCTGATACCCGTGCCCCTCCAGATGATACTGTTCCTCCGCCGCCTGCAGGATCAGGGAGGCTTTGCTTCCGTTTCTCGACACGCCGCAGGCAATTCTTAATTTTTCCAGAGGTTCATAATAATGGTAATATGCAAGAATCATGCCAAGACTCGCGGCGCCGCATTCCGTGGACTCCATCTGGAACACTGTCGGCACCTTGCGAACGGATGATCCGCGGAAAATCATCGTGCCTCCTGCTCTTTTCCAATTCCAAACAGATGTTCCCGCAAATACGGCAGGATGTAGGAGACCGGACGCCGATATTCCGTGTTGATGAGAAGCGAACCGACCATACCGGTCTCGACCGTTGCGTCTTCTCCGTTCCGGCTGGTCCATTGCAGTCCGCTCCGGGTGCGCTTGTCCGGGAAGAAATCGACCTCGACGCGCATCACAGCTCCATTCCGCGTCAGCGCCTCGGCGAAATCACGGTTTTTCAGTTCCGCGGTAATCGACTCGCGGCTCACGGGAAAAAGACTGACTGAAGCAACAAGCCCCTTGATATAACCGTAATCCGCCGCCCGCAGAGCGGAAGGTGAAAAATAAACACTCATTCCAGGACGTACCTTTTTTCCATCTGTTGCGGAAACATAAGCAATCAGGCGAATGTTTTTCGCATGGTCTCCCCCGGAACTGACGATCGCAATGGTCTCCCCGCCCGCAACCGGATCACCGGCGTGTTTCAGCAGTTCCAGAACAATTCCGCTGGAATCGGAACGGAGCCACATCACCTCCTGATTGCTTTTCAGCGCAAGTTCCACCTCCTGCTGTTTGGAAAAGAGTTCTCCCTGAAGTTTGATGCGTTTCTCCTCCTGCTGCCACGCGGACTCATCCTGCTCATAAAGATCCTGAAGCTGCGTGATCAAAGTGCCGGCGACGGAAGTCTCGTTGCTCACATTCCGGTTCAGGATGTCATAGTACTCCGCCTTGCCGGAAACTCCTTTGCCGCGGTCCATCTTCTGCATGTCAAGCAGCTCATGAAGACGGCGGCGGTTTTCCTCCATCAGTGCAAGCAGTTTCCGGATCAGCTCATTCTTCTCCCGGTCCGTTTCCTTCCGTTTCCGGAAGAGGGAATCGGTACCGGCCTGAATTTTCCGTGTGCGGTCCTGAAGCTCTTTCTGCTCCACCTGCAGTTTATGAATCCTGAAAAAAACTTCCGGATTGTAAATCCGTCCCAGAATCTGATTCGGAACTATGACAGAGCCCGGTTTAATGTCCAGATATTCAATGGACCCGGATGTCTTCGCCGTAATGGAATGAATGCCGCGGGTGCGGATGACAACCCCCATCCCTGAAACACTGTCAACAAGAGTTCCGAAAAATCCCCAGTAAATCACCGCCGCAAGGCAGATGGTGAATCCCAGCAGAAGCCCCCACATCCAGGGCAGTGTCACATTGGAAATGACATCCGGTTCCCCGGGTTCTTTTTTTCTCAATATGGAACGCTTGGAAAACAGTTTCATGCAGATTGTTCCTCCCAGTTCCTTCCTCATCTCAGCGGCAGATGCGCCGATCGGCCCGATAAATTCATTTTTCAGTCAGGCTGATCGGTAAATCCGCAGGAATATAACATGGCTGCATTGTGATTGCAAATCGCCTGAAATTCATTTTCCGTTTTTCAAATTTCAAGAGAAATTCAAACCGGAGAGAGAAAAACAGCACAGGCGCATAAAAAACGAATGCGGTCAAAAACATATTGCGCCGGACGCACGGTTCCGATAATATCCCCGATGCTCCCGAGACCTGTATTTTCTTTGGACTCTCCTTCGGGGAATAAAATTCAGTAACGGAGATTGCCTCCGAAATCAGGGGATCTTCCTTCGCGAATCTCTTTTGCCCAGGCGTCTGCCTTCTGAAAGCGCGACGACCAGAACTTTTTCGTTTTTTCCAGGAACTTCAGCACGATCTCCTTCTCCCCCTCCTTCAGCAGCAGATCGGCAAGGATCATACTAGGCCCAAAGGAGTTCAACTGAGGCGAGCCGGGGGTTTCACAAGCATTCAGCAGAAAGACTCCGGCAGCTTTCCGATCGCCGGAATGCATGGCGAGCAATCCCTTGGAAATATTGATCCAGTAGAACAAATTTCCTGCGAACCACTCCCCGGATTCATTTTTCAGGGCGGCTTCCATCTGTTCCACCGCCTTGTTCAAACGGTCGTACTGCTGCATTCTCCAGGCAAGGCGCGCAATATCGGGAAGAAGCCACGCATTGGCTGAGTGATCCAAATTGTACGCACGCTCAAACTCGTCCATAGCCTTTTCCAATGCATTCGGAATCGCGACCTTTCTACGGCGAAATGCATAAACCTCATAAAAATTGCCCAGCGCACATGCATAAATCGAGGAATCCGGATCCAGCTTGCATGCTTTTTTCATAAGATCTTCAGCGACAAGCGGTTCTTCCATAAAAAAGTATTTTCCCGCATTGAAAGCCACCGCCGCGGATTTCGGATTTTTCTCCACGGCATTCTTCCATAGTTCCCCGATTCTGGAATAACGTTCGGATCCATCGAATTCCGGATCCAGCGAAAATTCGGGAGTCCACAGTCCGGGATACTCCGGATGATGCTCCACCAGCCAGCGGATATTGTCATACCTCCGCGACCTCAAATACGGTTTACGGTAAACAATGGAGGAATAAAATCTGGCAAGGCCCATCCGCGCCCTTATGTCATCCGGTGTTTTCTCCAGAGACTTTTCCACACGCTCCGCCTCCTCCACGCTCTGAATTCTCATGGGCGGAAGAGGCTTTTCCGCCGTCTTTTTCGAATCCGTCAAAGTGCAGGCGGTCATCCCGGCCGCAAGACCGATCAGGATCAAAACAAATCGCTTCATATCAGACTCCACTGCGAATATTTTCAGTATCAACGATGCCGGAAAGAATAGCATGCCGCAAAGAGAAATGCAAGCGCTCTCCGGGCAAAGAGAAAAGAAAACCTCCCGTCCGCTCTGATTTCCAGTTCAAAGCAGCTCCTCCGCTATCACATTCCAGAACAGGAGCCCATTCCGGGTTGCCCGAATGACATCTCCTTCCCGCAGTAGAAGTCCGTTTTCCTCAAGACGCGCAATTTTCCTTTCCAGGCAACGCAGAGAATTTCCTGTCACCTCTTTGAATTCAGGAATACGCCAGCCGCGCACAGTACGGAGCCCCATCATGAAGATTTCCGCAAGACGTGTCTCCCTCGGGATGAGATCCTCCTCCGCCGGAACTCCGGCAAGCCAGCCATTCAGGGAAGCCGGTTCCGTCCACCGGCGGACTCCGTCGAAGGAACAGGCCGCCGGACCGAATCCGAAATACCGTTCTCCATGCCAGACCGCCTGATTGTGACGGCATTCATAGTCCCCTTTCGCGTAATTGGAAATTTCATAACGCGGCAGAATCTCCGCCGTATAGGAACCGATGAATTCCCACATCTCCGCCGAAAGGTCATCGGAAGGGACCTGAAGCGACTTCCGCTCCGCCAGAGCGGTTCCCTCCTCCAAGGTCAGGGAATAGGCGGAAAGATGGGTCGGCTCCAGTTCCAGTGCCGAATCCAGATCGCGCTTCAGAAGCGCCATATCCTCTCCGGGAAGCGCATACATCAAATCAAGCCCGATGTTCCGGATCCCCGCGGAACGGAGCATCCGGAACGCCGCGCCGATCTTTCCGGGATCTTTCGAAGTCCGCCCGATCGCTTCCAGCAGAACCGGAGAAAACGACTGAGCTCCCATGCTGACCCGGTTCACAAATCCGGCAAGCAGTTCCGCTTTTTCCCGGGACATCGTTTCCGGATTGCATTCGATGCTGATCTCGGCATCCGGAGCAAAGGGAAACGAGCTGCGGAAAAGAGCAAAAAACGATTTCAGACAATCGACAGGGGGCAGAGTCGGCGTACCGCCGCCGATATACAATGTCTTTACAGGCTCATCACACGAAAACGCGGCAAAGCGGCGCTCCAGTTCGGAAAGATACCGGCTCCAGAGGGATTTGTCGAACCGGGACTCGGAATAGAACGCGCAGTAGGCACACTTTCCCCGGCAGAAGGGGACATGCACATACAGATTCATTTGAGCCGTCTGTAAAGCTCGTTCAGGGAGATGCCGTGCCGTTCCGCCGCGGCTTTGCAATCCTCGTATTCGGGTTTGAACGAGACAATTTTTCCGTTGTAAAATCCGGATTTGAAACGGATTTCCCCGAACTCCGTCACACAGGATTCGACCGTCCGTTCCAAAACGGCACGCTCCACCTTGCGGATCCGGATTCCGAACGTCCCCGTTTCGGAAAAAATCAGCTCCGGAAAACGCTTCGCATCCTCGTTCCGGACCAGGACGCTCAGGACATGCCCCGGACGCGACTTCTTCATCACCGCGGGAACCACCCAGACATCCAGCGCACCCTGCGCCATCAGCTTTTCACACGCGTGGGAAAGAAGCTCGGGAGAAAGATCATCAAGATTGGTTTCAAACAGAGTACAGGTATCGGAAGAAGCCGAACCGGATTCTAGCAGGGTCGCACGCAGAACCTTCGGACGCGCTTTCAGCTCCCGTGTCCCTAAAGCGACACAAGAGGCGGTCACCGTCCCGGTGAACTCCTCATCCCGTTTCCATGCTGTCAGCAGCACGGCTCCGGTCGGAGTAACCATCACGAACGGCACGTCGGTCCGTTCGATCCGGCATCCGGAGAGGAGTTCCAGCGTCGCAGGCGCCGGAATCGGGTAAATGCCATGGCGGCACTGAAACGTTCCCCTTCCCTCGGGCAGCACGCCGAAGGAAATCGAATCCACCCCCAGCTCCACAAGCGCCATGCAGGAACCAAGAATGTCCACAATGGAATCAACCGCGCCGACCTCATGGAAATGAACATGATGCGCCGACTTCCCATGCACCTTTCCCTCCGCCTCAGCCAGACGGTGGAATGCGGTCCTTGCCAGCTCCTTTGCACGGGGATCCATGGCGGCGGAATCAATGATGTGCTCGATGGCATGAAGCCCGCGCTCATCGGTGGAATCACGCAGAATCTCGACATCGAGCTTGACTCCGGACATTCCATATCCGGACTTTGTCCCCACATGAATCCGGAAATCCTCTCCGGGCATTGCCTCCCGCAGCACGGATTCGATCTTACCGGCATCCGCACCGAGCCCGACCAGCGCCCCGAACAGCATATCCCCGGAAGCGCCTCCGACACTGTCAAATGCAATATGCCTCATTTTTTCCCTCCGGCTTTTTCCAGCGGCAGGAATTCGATGTACTCGATTTCCGCAGAAGCCTTCGATTTCGTATACTGGCTGTTCGAAGAAATGCTGACCGCCACATCTTTTTCCGGCAGTTTCCCTCCGCAGATTTTTTTCAGGTCCTCCGCGGCATTGACCTCCTCGGTATACCATTTGCCGATTCCATCCGTCTGGTTGCGCAGACAGGTCCAGTTGACCTTCACCATGCCGCCCCCGTAACGGACATCCCCCGTATACCCCTTCGGAGTCACGGTCTCCCAGCGGTAGGCGCGGCTGTTCGTGGAAACCGTGCCGACACCGACATAAACACCGATCACCTGATCGTCCTTTTCAGGCTCTCTTCCATCCGCATCCTTCGGAAGAGAAAGCACCCGCCACTTCCAGCGCATGATCGGATACTTCTGCAAAACACCGGAAATATCGTACAGAATCGTCCCTGTGGCGCGATCCACATTGATGCGCAGCGCCTCCTGCCCATCCTTTGCGCGAACAATCTCGTAAGTCGGCTTTCTCGTAAAGAGTTTGCCTTTCAAGCCCCAGTTCTTCGGCAGTTTTTCCGATTCATCGAAGTTCTTCCGGTTGAAGTCAATCCTTACGGAATCGGCGGCAATGAGGCCGACGACGGCCATCGACAGCAGAGAAAAAAGCAGACGTTTCATTTCCTTATCCTTCCTGAACCTGTTTTCCGGTCCTTGATCCACGTCTTTTGATATTCTTCATATTTGGCGAGAATGGAATTCACATAGGAGAGTGTGGAGGAGATGGTAATCCGGCTGCGGACATCCCCGTCCCTGTCGACCGGTTTCCACGCGGAAGCACGCGTGATTCCCGCATTGTACTCACAAAGGGCAAGCACAAGCTGATCCTTGTATCGGCTCCATCGCCGCAGGGCGTTCGCCAGATACCAGGACCCGATCTCAATATTCAGGCGCGGAGTGAAAAGAGCTCCGCGCGAGGGCACGGGCTGACTGTTCCGCTTCGCCCAGTCGACGGCGGCCTTGTCCGGCATGATCTGCATCAGCCCGATCTCTCCGGAAGAGCCGCGTACATAAGGACGGAACCGGCTCTCCCGCCAGATCACGGCCTTCACCAGATTCGGATCGACCCCGTTCCGCGCGGAGGCTTCCAGAATGATCTCATCATACGCATGCTGCGACGCCCGGTACTCCTGAATGTACGAAACAACCTTCCAGACCCCGAACGCAGCAAGAAGTGCCGCAGCTGATACAAAAAGCAAAATCAGCGTAGGCGCTTTCCGGGAATGTCTTCTGCTGCTGCGTCTCCGGGTCATCCATCACCTGATCAGGAAGGTTTTGCCGCGCTCTGCGCAGCCTCTTCCGCCGCGCGGATCCGCTCGGCATCCGCCTTGAGTTTCTTGAATGTTTCCTCGTATTTCAGCTCATGCGGCAGAGGAATGATTCTCAGTTCGCGGAGCTGCTTCATATCGACTTCGGAAGGCGCATTCATCATCAGGTCCTGCGCCTGCTGGTTGAAGGGGAATGCGATCACTTCGCGGATGTTCGGGGAATCGGTCAGCAGCATCACCATGCGGTCGATTCCGGGAGCCACGCCCGCATGCGGAGGAGCACCGAGCTTGAACGCCTTGATCATGCCGCCGAACTTGCTGTCGACCACCTCGCGGCTGTAACCGGTCATCTCGAACGCCTTGTACATGAGTTCCGGCTGATGGTTTCGGACCGCGCCGGAGGAAAGCTCAATGCCGTTGCAGACAATATCATACTGATACGCAAGGATATCCAGCGGATTCTTGTTCAGAAGCGCATCCATTCCGCCCTGCGGCATGGAGAACGGATTGTGACTGAAGATGATCGCGCCGGTTTCCTCATCCTTCTCGAAGAACGGAAAATCCACAATCCAGCAGAACTTGAATTCGTTCGGATCAATCAGGTTCAGTTTTTCGGCAAAGCGGGTGCGGACCTTTCCGCCGAGCTCATTGGCTTTCGCCCGGGTGTCGCACATGAAGAAGAGAGCGTCGCCGTTTTCGATCGACGCCAGTTTTTCCAGTTCGGTCAGCTCCTCGGGCTTGAGGAACTTGGCAATGGGCCCCTTGATCTCGCCTTCGCGGGTCCACATGATGTATCCGAGACCTTTGGCGCCGTTCTCCTTGGCAAACGCCTCCATCTTGTCATAGAAGGTGCGAGGCTGAACGCCGACGATACCCGGAACGCGGATTCCCTTGACCACGCCGCCCTTCTCCACCGTGGAGGAGAACGCCTTGAATCCGGCATTGCGGAAGAATTCCGAAAGATCAATCATGAACAGAGGATTGCGAAGATCCGGCTTGTCGGTACCGTACTTCTCCACCGCCTCGCGGAACGGAATGCGCGGATACGGCGCGGGAGTCACTTTTTTATCCGTATATTTGGTAAAGACCTCTTCGAGCAGATCCTCGCAGACTTTGAAGACATCCTCCTGCGTGGCGAAACTCATTTCAATGTCAAGCTGATAGAACTCGCCGGGAGAGCGGTCCGCGCGGGCATCCTCGTCGCGGAAACAGGGAGCGATCTGGAAGTATTTGTCGAATCCGGCGACCATCAGCAGCTGTTTGAACTGCTGAGGACTCTGCGGCAGCGCGTAGAACTGACCGGGATGCACACGGCTGGGAACCAAATAATCGCGCGCTCCCTCGGGAGAACTGCTGGTCAGAATCGGAGTCTGATATTCGGTAAAGCCCATCTCCCACATTTTCTGGCGGATCGTCTGAATGATTTTCGACCGCAGGACGATGTTATGATGGAGTTCATCGCGGCGCAGATCAAGGAACCGGTATTCCAGGCGCATCGCCTCGGGCGCCTGTTCGTCCTTGGCAACCTGGAAGGGAATCTGCTCCGTCTCGCCGAGCACATCCATTGCCTCGGCGACGAGTTCGATCTCCCCGGTTGCGAGCTTGGGATTCACGGTCTCCGGCGTTCTGGCGACAACCTCGCCCGTAAAGCAGACCACCGTCTCCACCCGCCATTTTTCCAGTTCCTGATAGAACTCCATCTTGGGGTTCACAACGATCTGCGTCTTGCCGTAATGGTCGCGCAGGTCGATGAAAATCACTCCGCCGTGATCGCGGACACTGTGAATCCATCCGGAAAGTTTCGCCTTCCGGCCGACATCGGTTTTTCTCAATTCACCGCAGGTATGCGTTCTGTATGT
>CALXMJ010000152.1 GCA_944389445.1 uncultured Victivallales bacterium
ATCCGAACTCGCCGGATTCAGGGCTTACCATATGGAACGAAAACAACATTTTTTGAACTTGACATTCACCGGATTTATTGTCCGAAGTGTAGCGAGGTGACGCTCCGTCTGCCGCTCGCGGCGTTTCCCGACGGCGTCGCGGACTGCCAGCTTGTTCCTGATCAGCGCGCCGTGCTGGACGACTGGTTCCGGGAACACGGTTTCATTGCCGCACTCGAACGGCTCGCCGTGACCTGCCACTGACTGCCGGAGCAGCCTGGCTGATCGCGTCCTTCCCCTGCTCGGTGGCCAGGCGTTTTGCTTTCCTGTTCATGCTCATAGACGCCTTTTTTTCTCAATTGCCTGCGCGCGGATGAGTGCCGCTGGAAGAGAATCCGCCCTGTTTCTCCTGCCGTTATTTTTCCGGTTTGCCATCCAGCGGCTTTGCATAAAAGCGGACAGTGACTTTCTCCCCTTTTTTTACCTGGAAAAACTGCCATGCAAGAGACTGCGAAGCCGCGGCAAGAAAATATTTCCCGCTCTGCGGGCCGTCGGCGGAAAGGAGGGCACGGGTGCGGATCCAGTTTGCAGGGGAGCCGTCCTGCTTCCGGTTTTCAAAATCCGGATTTTCCAGTTTTGCCCCGGTCACCTGGAAATTGTCATATCCGACCCAGAGTTCCTCGATTTTTCCCGTGTCCGTGTGTTTGTACCATTTCCCGCTGAGAATTATGCGGATCGTGCCGTCGGATGCGGGCGTAAAACTGAATTCGGCGGCTTCCCAGTCCCCGTCCATGGGTGTGCTTTTCAGCGCGACGATCATGTAGTCTCTTGTTTCCGCTTTTCCCCACGGCGGATTGGCGTAACGGGAAAGATTCTTATATTCCCCGGGAACCAGTTTGACCTTCTCCTTTGTTCCGTCCAGCGAGATGCTGATCCCGGGAAGAGTGACCGGCGGTTCCGCTCCCGCAAGAAGGAGTGCGGCTGACGCGAGTGCGGCGGAAAACAGTGTTTTCATGATAAAACCCTTTCTTTTTTATTTGTCCGATATTCAGCGGTAAATCATTTCAATGTCATTTGTAACTGCAAGTTTTCCCAGGGTTACCGGTCGTCTTGGCATGATTTTCAGCTCATGCCTTCCCTTTTTCAGGCGGAAAAACTCAAAATACTTGTCCCGCGGCCGGTCTATGCGGAAGATGTGTTTCCAGGCAGGTATCTGGTAATCCCCTCCGAGCATCTGGCGTGCGAGCGGCGCGGCTTTGTCGCCGTCCACGGAGAAATCAAACAAGTTGAGCTGGATTCCCGTCGTATGGAAATGCGCGAAGAAATAGTAGATTCCGTCCTCCGGGACATCGAAATTCCAGATCAGCGGCTTTGCTCCGTCGCGCGCGTCAATCCGGATTGCTCCTCCACTTTCGCTCGGATAATCTTTGGCATTCTCAAGCTCTCCTGCGTCAATCGAAAGGAAAACGCCTTTTTCTTTCGCCCGGAGTTCCCCGGATTCGCGCATGTCGGCGTAAACCATGACCGGACGGCTGAATCCGTCGGGCATCCGGATCAGGAACGCGTCCTTGTAACGTTTTGCGCGCGGCATCTTTTCCGGATGCAGCTTGATGGTGAAGGCGAGTTCTTCCCCGGCGCGGATTGTTCCCTGTTCCGGAGTCACCGAGAACCAGTCCACTCCCTCGTTTTTCCGGATCCGGAAGCCGGAATGGAAGGCTCCTTCCGCTTTCAGAATCAGTGTTTCCGGCGCGGTCTTTCCGGGGAAATGGAAGCGGATCTGCGAACGGTTCACACTGACGGGGATCGGGCGCCAGGGGAGATCCGGACTGTTTTCTTCGGGAAAAGCGCCGAGTGCCGTATCCGCTTTTTCCTGAAAATTCGGGATTGCGCAGCCGTGATTCCAGCCCGGTGAACCCGGTTTGAGGCGGAAGGAGTGCTTCTGTCTGGACGGCATTGCCCATATTGCGTGTTTCTCCTGTCCCGCGCCGTCCAGCACGGCTTTCATCTGCTTTTCATACTGCTGAACCGGATTGCAGAAGAGATCGTAATCCAGATCGACGGGAAAGTTCAGCGCGTAAATCCTCCAGTTTCCCGCGAGATCATTGTTCCGTGTCACAAGGCGCGGATTCCGTTCGATCGTCGCCTTCTGGATCGGGAATCCGATTCCGGGGGCGGTGTTGTTGAAGAAGTGGATTCTTCCCACGCCGAGATCGGCGAAAACTGTTTTCAGCCCCAGTCCGGCCTGATTGTTGAAATCCCCGAGATCCGTGATGAGATTCCGGAAGACATACGAGGGCCCGACAATGCAGGGCGCTACGCTGATCCCGCAGAGCATGGCTTCAAAACGGTTGAGGAAACAGCGCACATTGGACTGGCCTCCATCCATTTCGATCCCATCGTCGTTGCCGAGCGCGAACATGTTTCCGTAAATATCCGCATCGCGGTGGAATCCGCCGGTCGGGGAACTGTTTTCCCCGCCGCCGATGGTGTCGTCCCAGCGGTGAAGATCGCTGCCGATCAGGTCGTTGTAGCGGAAGACCAGTCCGCCCCCCGTGCTCCGGGTCGCGATCGCCATCGGGCCGCAGGAATGGGAGAAGAACCACGGATTCGCGGTGCCGGCCGGCGAATGAATGTAACAGCGTTCCACAAGAACATCGGAGGATTTCTGAATGTGAATGCCGCCGCTTCCCCATTGTTCTGCACCGTCGAGCGCCAGATATTTCCCGTCAGCCTCCAGAGCCTGTTTCCAGATCGGCGCATGGCCGGATATTTCGCAGTTCACGATGCGGATATCGGCGGAGTCCCGCAGTGCGATTCCGTAGCGGATTCCTCCGCGGATGGTCAGGTTGTCGAGAAGAAGACAGCTGGAATTCCTGATCAGAACGGCATGACTGCTCCGCTTCCCCGCACGGATGACGGACCCCGGTTTCCGCATGGTATAGCGGATCCAGCCGTCCGGGGTTCCCTTTTCCTCCAGAATCAGTGTTTTTCCGGCGGGCCAGTCGTCCAGATAGACGGTTTTCGCCACCTTGACGACGGAGTTCAGCGTGACAAATTCTTTTCGCAGGACTGTTCCTCCCGGCCGGAGTGTGATTTCCAGCTCATAGGGTGTATTTTCCTTCAGGAAAACCACGCATCCGCGCCACTCGTTCTCATGGACGGGGAGATTCCGCAGATCTTTTCCGAAAAAATTCCCGTTTGTCGCCGCACGGATCTGACGCGGCAGTTTGACCGGTGCGAGCGCCTCCTTCCAGTGTGCGGAATCCTTCTCCCGGAAACGCATGGAGATCGCCCTGGTCCCCGGATCGGCGATGACGGAAACACTGCAGGTTTCGAATAAAGGTTTCAGTGAGACTTCCGCACCGGATACGGCGCATCCGAGCAGAAACAGAAAAAAAACAGCGCTTTTCATGACAGCTCCTTCCTGGAATTTCGTTGAAGCCCTTTACGGATTATACCACCAGAAGTGATTCAAATAGCCGCGCGGGCGGAATGGAACATCCTGATAACGATAGCTTTCCAGATGTCCGTCGCAATGGAGAACCACACTGGACCTTCCATGCGGGAACTGCATCGGATGGGCCGAGGCATCCGATGCGTTGAGAATCGGATCGAAGTAATTGATAAAATTGAGGTCCGAGGCTATTTCGCCCAGCAGCAGGGTGCGCGCAGGTTGCCTGATGACAGAAAAATTCACGCTTTTTCCTGATGCAACGCCTCCCAGCCCGGTATTGAAGAAATGTTCGTTCACTCCGTAGGAATAGATTTGATCCATGGAATCCGGCAGCTTGCGGGAGGGGCAGGAGAGTTTGGATGACGGCAGAGTTCTTGACAGCAGCCCGATATACTCGTAAGAGCGTGTTTTCCTGAGATACGGCCCGAAAAAAGTCTGCGACTCCTGGAGTGCCATGAAATATTTTTCCGGGTTTCCGCCATCTCTGATCGGGGGGAGCCATTCGCGGTTGTCGTCCATATACATTCTTACGGCATAACCGATCTGTTTCAGGATTGAGCTGCAGGCGCTCTGCCTGGCTTTTTCCCTTGCCGTTCCCAGCGCGGGAAGCAGAAGCGACGCCAGAATCGCGATGATCGCAATCACGATCAGAAGCTCGATCAATGTGAAAGAACCCGTTCCGCGGGCGGAAGTGCCGCGGAACAACATGCGTGTTCCGCATTTTCTTCCCGACAGCTGCACATTTTTTGTCCGGTTTACCATGGGATGCTCCTTGTCTTAAATTGCCAGTGAATAATTCCGCCTCTGACCGAGTGCGATTTTCCGGTTGATCTTGCTGTACAAACGGACCATGCCGCCCAGTTCGGCAGTAGCTGTGTCAATATCCTCGTCGCCGCAGAGCAGTTCACTGATTCCGCTGGAAACCAGCTGAAACAGTTCCGCGGAATCCAGATGATATTGCGCCTGTACAACGGCGGCTTCCCGCGCGAACAGACAATCGCGCGGATCGTCCTTTGAAAGAGAGAGCTCCTGCGAGGATTTCCGCAGCGGAATCGCGTATTTCAGTTCCGCCAGATGGTCCTGGAACTCTTCGGAAAGAAGAATCCGGATCAGCTCCTCCGCCGCATCCAGATCCACGCATTCGCGCCGGACGCAGAGCAGTTCTGTCGCCTGCATGGACGTATCGCAGCCTCCCGGAATATGCGGAAGCGGCAGGACATCCCATTCCTTCCTTCCGAGACGCTTCAGGCGGCCGACCATCTGGCGGGCGTCAATAGCAAGCGCCACTTCCCCGTGCTCAAATGCACCCTCTGTTTTCCGGATTGCACTCCCGCCGTTCAGACCGAGTTCACGGCGCAGTTCACGGAAGAGGCGAAGGCCGCGCCGTGTCGCCGGCGAATCGATCCTGACGGGATCCTCTGCGGACGGGTCGATCAGTCTGCCTCCCGCGCGCAGAACGAAATTCATCCATTGATAATACGATGGATACCAGAAAAAAACCTGTTCCGGTGGAAAATGTTTCAGAAGGCGGCGGATCAGGTTCAGAAAGTCATCCCACTCCCAGTCCGGCGGCGGAACGGGGCAATCCGCCTCCCGGAGCATCTGCGGATTGAAGAACAGCACACGCGGCGAAAAAAGAAATGGAATACCGGGCAGCCTTCCCCCGCAACGGAAGGATTTCAGCGGTGCCTGATGAAACACGCTCCGGTCCGGATAGCAGCGCTTGAGGAATGGTTCCAGATCCAGATACTGGGCATGAGCCGTCTGAACCTGGGCCGTCGTGACGATTTCAAAAATGCTGTGCGGCTGTTTCAGGGAAAAACGGAGGTGCGGAAGATGCCGTTCCGCAAGGCGCCTGAAACATTCCCCCCAGGGAAGCTGATGCCAGGGAATATAAAAGCTGATATTGTCCTGGAGAATGCGGCTGCGCCAGTTCGGATTCACATAGGTGCCCCGCCGGGGAACGACCTGCAGCAGTCCCTCCTTGACAAGAGTTTCCTGCGCATTCTGAACGGTCAGAAGAGAGATATTCAGATCCGCGGCGATCTGCCGCGCGGGAGGCAGCTGCTCGCCCTCGGAACATTCTCCGGTCTCCAGTAGTTCCAGAATGTAGTTCCGCACTTTGGTATTCTTGTTTTCCATCACACGGTTCCGTTCAGTGTTTGTGCTAAATGAAATCTCTCAGCCTTTATATTATAAACAGAACTGTGACTTAGTCAATAGAAGAAGCATAAAAAAACGTCTTTTTTTCAGAATCTGCCGCGCGAGAAGAATCTTGTATTCCTTGCGGATGCAAGGCAGATGTGGGACCGGGGAAGCGAGGTTCAGGATGGAAATCACCGTTACGACACCACGATTGATATACTGGCGTGCCTTTTGCAACACTCGGATCCAGCGGCGGGTACTTTCGTAAGAAAGTTCCTTCAGTTCGCTGTATTCTTGAATCGTCAAGCCGCTGTCCCAATATTCGGACAATTGCTCCTCCTCGCGCCTCTGCCAACGTTGTGACTTCCGGTAATACCATAATGAAAATATACCGGAAACTTCCTCAAATTCAAGCCCATTCAAGATTTTTTCGAGTATCTTTTGTAATAACGTGGATGGTGTATAAATTCTCATATCGCATTCGCAACCGGATACCCCCTGCTGTATATTAACTGAAAAATACAGCAGCCAAATCGTTGATGGAGCGATTACAATATGAACAGTAAACAGGTCAATGAAACAGTCAATAAACTGTTTTCGTTCATGCAGGATGTGAAAGACGGGGATCTGCGGACAATTCTCGTGAATATGCAGAAGATGAATGACTACATGGCGGAGAAGCTCCGCATCTACGAGGAACATCTGACTTTGCTGACGGGCAAGGCCAGATTGGAACTAACAGATTCCGATAAACGCCGCCTGGCTCGGAAAGGCAAAGAGTTGAATGATTTTCTGCTTGCCACCATAGAACCGACATGGGCTCCCGGAACAATCCGGAAATGGTATTCCGATCTGGTTGAAGCAAAATACAACAGCGTCAATGAGGGACAGAAAAAACGGGGCAGAAAGCCCATCTCTCCGGAAATAGTTGAAAAAG
>CALXMJ010000153.1 GCA_944389445.1 uncultured Victivallales bacterium
AAAAGAGATCAGTAAGAAAGAAAGTTACTGCAATAATAGCAAATCATAGCATCGCGGCATATTCAGCAATAGGTGACGCAATATACCCGTATTTAGATGTGATCTCCAAGCAAGCAAGCAAGCAAGCAAGCAAGCAAGCAAGCAAGCCTTTATTTAAAAATAAAGGCTTGCTTCTTCCGGTTTTTCCGGAATCTTTTCCGTAAATTTTCCGTCTCTACTTTTACCGCGGTATCCATCGTTGGATTATCGCGGTATCTTGTTTTTATCGGCTGGAAATTTTCCCGCTGCATTTTTTTGCCGATTCACAGGGCAGTTGCCCTGTAAAAGGAATGGAGAAATATGAGAATAATGGCAGCGAGCAGGAACAGAGAAAACAAACGGCAGGCTCTGATTGAAGCCACCGGAAGACTTCTCGTGGAAATGGGAGACGCCCGTGCGGTCAGCACAAGGGCTATCGTTGCGAACGCCCGCACCAGTAAATCCGCCATTGACTACCATTTCGGCAATAAAGCGGGACTTCTCAATGCCGTATTGAATGAACTTCGACAGCTTCACGGATGTCATTGTATCGCAGATTTTCTGCATGAAAACGAAAAAATGCTGGAGGACAGAGATGGTCAGATTCAGTTTATCTCCCTGCTTCTGGATGAATTCCAGAAATATTTCATGCGTGAGGAGAAAAATATATGGCACATTCTGCTCCGGCAGAAAGTGGTTCAAAGTTACCACGAAATCGGCAACCGTATTCTTTCCTCGTTTCTTGAGGCGGACATGAGGGCGTTTTACATGGTTTTCAAAAAGATAACAGGTCGAAATGATGTGAATGAAGCGTATGCGTGGTTCATGAATATCATGCTGCCGCTTTCCACTCGCGGCTACAGGAAAAACAAACTCACTTTCAACGGAGAAGTTGCCCTCTCCCCTGATTATGATGAGTTTTATCTTGAATTCTGCAAGAAACAGCTGCTGACAGGCTGGGGACTGATTTCTTTTCCCGGCCAGGTCGCAACATCCCGCGGCGAACCTTGCGGCAAGGGAGGCGCATGAAAAAGAAATTATTATCCGGAAATTCATTTTTTCGGGATATTTTTCCGAAAAAACTTATAAAAGGAATTTCAGCCCTCCTATATAAGGGTAGAGAGAGCATAGTTTTCTCTGTGAACACCGGAACAGAACTAGACGAGGCGATATAAAATGTACACGACCAATTCGGAACTTCTTGAAAAAGTCCGCGAAGGTGATGAATCCGCGTGGCGGTTGTTTCGCGACACATATCGCCCATTGATTTATCACTGTGCGAAGCAGCGCGGGCTGACTCCGGATGATTATCCGGAATTGGAGCAAATCGTATTGTTGTCTTTTTTCCGGGTGAATCCGAATTTCGTCTATGATCCCCGGAAAGGGAAATTCCGTTCCTACCTCGGCATCATAATGAAAAACTGCATTTCTTCAATCTTCCGTCACAAGAGACAGCAGGCGGGAATGAATAAGGCACTGGAGACTCAAAAGGAAGAACTGGACGATTCGTTTGATGAAGAGTGGAACAGAGAATGGAAAATTCATCTGTTCTGGCTGTCCATGAAAAATGCTGCCGAACAAATGCCGGAAAAAGTGTTCCAGGCGTTTGATCTTTTGGAAATGAAAGGCAGAAAGGCCGCCGAAGTTGCCTCAACACTTGGAATTTCCATTCCGAGTGTTTACAATTACCGGAAAAAAGTCATTGATTTTCTCCGAATGAATATCGCGGAGATTTCAAACGAGGAGGTGGAGTGATGAAGCATTTAACAGATGCGACAATTGATCAGTTCGTGAAAAAACAACTTCCGGACGGTGAGCGTCTGTCGGTCAAATTTCACATGGCTTTGTGCCGGGAATGCTCGAAAAGAGTACGTCAGTATCATGACGATGAGGCATTTATCGGGGCATATCGCGAAGGTTTTGACAGAATGAATTCCTCTTTTTCCGATATTCAGGATTTCCTGAATAAAAAAGAGGTTTTGAAATAAGAAAACAAGGTCTTTGAAAAAGCATCCTAACTAACGGAAAGGAGAAGGGAAATGAAAACAACAAGAATCAACCGGATGAAGAAAAGCTGGCTCGGGCGTCAAATCTGCAAACTGCTGGGAGAAGAACGCGGCGCGGTGATGATGGAATACGTCATTGTCGCGGTACTGATCGCGGCGGCCTGCGTGGTTGCAGTGGCCATGTTCGGTAAAACCATTGTCGGCATGTTCGATGTCGCGGCCAAGGGAGCCAGCGCCGACCACTCCGGTGCCAAAACGGCATTGGATGAGACACAGCAGAAACAGAGCGAGGATGCGTCCAAAGCTTCTGAATTTCATGACAGCATGCATAAATAAGAGGTTGGACTCAGATGCATATTACTCCGACAGTGTATCTGATTGCAGCAGCGACCCCGTGGCTGATCGTATTGGGAAAATACGATTGGAAGACGCGGACGCTGCCGAATCGTCTTACACTCGGAGGAAGCGCGGTGGTCGTAGCCTGGCTGTTCGGCTGGGGCGGGGTGCCGTATCTGCTGAATGGTCTTCTGGGAGGAGTCATTGCGGGGGCGCTGCTGCTGATTCCCTTTTTAGTAAGGGCGGCTGGGGCGGGAGATTTGAAGTATCTCTTCGCGGGCGGATTGCTGGTCGGGTATCCGGCGGTGTTTCCGATGCTGCTGCTGACCTCCGTGTTCGGGCTTGTGCTTGGAATCGTGATGCAGGTTACAGGCCGGGTGGACGCCGCGAGGCTCAAACACGTTTTCCGCTGTGTCTGTGACTGGCGTTACGACCGGGCGGAAGGACGGAAAAATCTGCCGGACAAGGAAAGCGAAAAAGTCCGTATTCCGTTCGGCGTAGCGATTTCCGCCGGAATATGGACGACACTGCTGCTGCGGCTCGTCGGGGAGTACAGCCGATGAATAAAAATGAGCAAGGATCCATGCTGATGGAAACAGTGATCGTCATGCCGCTTCTGGTCGCGCTGATTTTTGGAGCGCTTCAGCTGGCGCACATTCATGTGGCGCGGCAAGTCGTAAGTTATGCGGCGTATGCCGCGGCTCGTTCGACATTGTCGGTTGCGAAGGACAAGGAGAAGGAAGAGGCGAAAAAAGCGGCGCAGCGGATTCTCTGCTGGCTGGTCGCCTCTCCCGACACCCTTCACGACGGCGTGATGATGCCGGATCCGGAAGCGAAGAGCGTCAAGGATCGCCTGCTTGAATTCAACGTGAAGAAGAACGGCTGGAACAACGAAGTGGAATTGAAGTTCGCATTTCCGCTGGTCATGCCGCTTGCGGCGCAGATTATCGCCTATCAGTTCAATCCGACTGATTACACGAAGGGCGAAACGGGAGATCACATTTCGACGAGGAAATTCGGTGACGAATTCTCCGGGCCGCATCTGATCTTCCACGAACGGATGAGCATACCAAAACCTTATATTGTGAAGAAGTGAAAATGACGGCAATTCTGAAACAGAAAATGATGGAACTCGGACGAGACGAAAGCGGCGTCGCTTTCGCCTTCACCGTCACGGTTTCGCTGATCATTTTCCTGTTCGGTTTCGCCATATATGCCTGCGGGGAAACCGTACGGCAGAGAATCGAACTGCAAAACGCAGCAGACGCCGCCGCATATTCCGGAGCCCTGGTTCAGGCGGACACGATCAGCCGCATCGCCGTCATCAACAAAGCAATGGCGTGGAATTACGTCATGATGACGCGACGGCAGCTGGACCACATCGTCGGAGCCTGGCTCGGCAAAGTGATAGAACGCTGGCAGAATGACAGCGCCGTGACTTTTGTTGCCCAGCAAACCTGCGCCTGCTGCTGGCACAAAATCGAGGCGCTCAACTGGCGGGTCGGAGTCGATGCGTCGGGCGGAGCAAGTGAAGGAATTACTCATCAGTTAATCCGCCTGAATGAATCGCAAAATGCGGGAATCCCGGAAATTGTCGCCGGAATTGCAGCAAATGCCGCGCGGAATCCGGTGTCGCTCCTGAATTCTCTGCGGACCTGTATCGCTTCCATGAATCAGGCGGAAAAGGAATTGATTTCCGGCATGAAAACACGGATTGAAAAAGCGGTGGAATTCGCTGTCAACGCAAATGTTTCCCTGACGGAAAACGACAAAAAAACCAGGGAAAAACGCAAAATTCAATGGTCTCTTCACGATTTGAAGAATGCAAACAGTTATTTTGAAGCGCTCAAATCGAATGATGAAAGCCGTTTTCTCGGATTCGGGAAATTTTCCGGTTCGGCACTGGAGACATTCGGCGCCGGAGCGAATACATGGCTGACTCTGGCAGGTTCCGAGGGTTTCCAGCGGAATTATCAGCAGACCGGAAATACTCTTACCGCAAGATGGTTCACTTACAATCAAATCTGGTGGCATAGTACCGTGTGTCATTATGCCGGGTTCTCCGCGCATGCGGCTGCGCCTGTCACCGGCGAACAGGGGCGCGACAGGTATTACACCGGCGAAAAGGCGTCTCCGATGGTGTTGAAATCCAACTTTTTCAAGCCGGACGGCGCAATTGTCGTAGGAGTGTCGCGTCCTTTGAACAATCCGTTTGCCTTCATTTTCGGCGGAGGAGAACAATCCGGGATCTATTCGGCGTTCAGCGTCGGTGGCGGGAATCAGACCATGTGGAGCATTTCCGGAGCGCGTGCGGGATATCGTCTTTCCGAATGGAAAGAGGGCGAATACCGCAACACGGGAAGCATCGAGAACAAGGACAATCTGTGCGTGGCGGACTGGGATGCGCTGTTTTTGCCGCTGCGCGACAAGGATTCAACCGCCAAATCAAGTCTGCTCGAAGATTTGGCAAAGAAGCTTGGCGCATCGAAGACTTTTGTCGGGAAAGATCATTTCAGTTCATATTCAAACATAGAATTTTCCGGTGCAAAGTCGCATTTACACCACTAAACCAGAACAGGAGAAAACAGCATGAAAACAACAAAGTTGCTGACAACGGCCGCACTCATCATGGGGTGTGCGGGAAGCATGCAAATGGCATTCGCAGGAAATGCGCAGAACACCGCGGAAAATCCGTTTGAAGGCAATATTTCCGTCATGCGAATTTTTGCCAAAGATACGCCGGTGAAAACGGTAAAGGACTGGATGAGCAAAGGAGCCGGGGCAAAATGGGAAAAAATGATCCAGCCGACTGTCCGGAAAGACGGCAGTGCCCCTCTGCTGAAAAATTTCTTTGCAACGGCTGTCGTTTTCACGGGCGCTCGGAATGAAGACAGTGGAATCGCGGCATTTTACAACGTATGGCAGGATTCCATTCTCCTGTTTCAAATGGACAATTCCGAGCGTTTCAGTGCACCGGAAAACTTTATTTTCCTTCCGGGTTCGGTTTTCCGCGGCGAAAAATTCAATGCGGAAAAACCCGCACAGTCCATTTTCCCGGCAAACGAGGCGTTTGATCTGGCGATCATCCGAACATATCAAGCCACAAAAAAAGTTTTTGACAGCAAATTTTCAGGCAAGAAAGCAATGCCGGAATTTGCCGGATATCTGAAGAACGATTCTGATGGAATGTTCGCGGATGTTACAGTCAATGCTTATCTGAACGCAAAGCTGCTTGCCGCGCTCAAGGACCCCGGCAACACTGCGGCTCTTAAGGAGGCGGACCGCTTCGGGGATTTGCTTCAATCAGGAAACATTGGCGAGCTGGAAAAAGTGTTTTCCGGCAAAAATGTAAAAAGCATGCTTGAGAAATTCACAGCATTCCCCGCTGCTACGAGAGAGAGCATCGTCATTACCGCCTTTTTGAAGGGGAAGAACCAATCAATCTACGCATATTCTTCAGCCCTTTGGCCGGAGCTTGCCATTCTGATTTCCGTCCCAAAAGAAAACGGAAAACCAACTTTTCTCATGCTCTTTTTGAACGATAAGTTTGCTCAACAGATCATGAATATCAAAAGCAAATAAAACAAGGAGACATGACAATGAAAAACAACGGAACAATCAGATTTTCAATGGCAATACTGTTGCTCTGCGGATGCGTGTTCCTTTCCACCAGCCTCGGAGCCGCTGAAAAATCCAAGGAGGGATCTTCATCGGTCCAAAAAAGCGATACAGCGACAAAGACCAAAGCGACCGAAAATGTCATCTCGTCAGAAGAACTTGAAAAAATCACAACCTCCGCTATGGAAAAAAGCGGAAATTCTTTGATGCAGGCCGGTGCAAAATGGCTTGGATGGGTCGATAAAATAAAAAAAGTGAATGCTCTGGTCTGGGGTGGACTTCAGGCCAGCCTTGCGACAAACGAAGAAGAGTTCCTGAAGGCATGGGAAACTGCGATCGTCGATGTGTTCGGAGACGGCGTCCGCAAGAACAAATGGCTGATGGAGCAAATCAGAAAGATCGGAAAAGAGGTCTGGGAATGGCACGTGAAGTCGGACAAGAAGCTCAAGGAAGAGAATAAAAAGGATTATGAAAGAAGCCAGAAGTTCCTTCAGGGACTCCTCAATCTGGGCAGATAACAACGGAAACGACACAGGAGATCGCAATGCACATGCAAAATAAAACAAAACGGTCATGGAAACGTAAAGCCGGATTTTTCCGTCGTCTCGTTTTCAGCTCTTCCGGCGCCGTTACAATGGAGTATGTGCTTCTCTGCGTCCTGATTGCAGGCGGCGCGGTGATGATGGTTGTAACATTCTCTCGCGCCGTCACCAAACAGTTCGCCCTGATGTCCTATGTCATGGCGCCCTTGCCGGACGAGGATTTTTCTGCAATTCAGCAGCGATTTCGGGACGATACGGACAAGGATTCCAACGTCGCAAGCCAGTATTCCGACTATATCCATGGTGTAAAAGGCGGACAGTCATGATGACCATGCTGAAAAAAATGATGGCGGAACGGGGATCGGTTCTGATGGAAACGATCCTCGTGATTCCGTTGTATATCGCT